>CAVJBM010000083.1:8383-10609 GCA_963647775.1 Anaerovibrio sp. | reverse complement strand
GGCTCACCCAGATATTCCTCGTAAATGGCCTTGACCACCGGGCTTTCGTGGCTCTTGCGGAACTCCATGCCCTGATCCTGCTTGTACAGCGAGCGGGCGCGGAGGGCCCGCAGGTCGGTGAAGGAGCGGACTGTGGCGGAGTGCAGCGGCTGGCCGCCGCCGTTGACGCAGCCGCCGGGGCAGGCCATCAGTTCGATAAAGTCATACTTGAGCTTGCCGGAGCGGACCCCGTCCAGCACGGCCTTGGCGTTGGCAAGGCCGGAGGCTACGCACACCCGGACCGGGCCGCCGGGCAGGTCGTAGGCGGCTTCCTTGATGCCCTGGGTGCCCCGGACCTCGGTGAATTCCAGTGCGCCCATCTCGCTGCCGGTGAGCTTGGCTGTCACTGTGCGCAGCGCCGCCTCCATAACGCCGCCGGTAGTGCCGAAGATGACAGAAGCGCCGGTGGAAATGCCCAGAATGTGGTCAAAGTCGCCGTCGGGCAGGTGGTCGAACATCATGCCCGCCTGGGTGATCATCCGGGCAAGCTCCCGGGTGGTGAGGGAGGCGTCCACCGGCATGCAGCCGTTGGCCATGCGCTGCTCCTCCCGCTTGACCTCGTACTTCTTGGCGGTGCAGGGCATGACGGACACCACATAGATGTCGTGGGGGTCGATGCCCTCCTTTTCAGCGTAGTAACTCTTGACCAGCGCACCGAACATCTGCTGGGGAGACTTGCAGGTGGACAGGTTGGGGATAAATTCGGGGTAGTGCAGCTCACAGAACCGGATCCAGCCGGGGGAGCAGGAGGTGATCATGGGCAGGGTGCCGCCGTTCTGGAGGCGCTCAAAGAACTCGGTGCCCTCCTCCATAATGGTGAAGTCGGCGGCGGCGTCCACGTCGAACACCTTGTCAAAGCCCAGCCGCCGGAGGGCGGAGACCATCTTGCCCTCCACGTTGGAGCCGATGGGCATGCCGAAGCACTCGCCCAGCGTCACCCGGACGGAGGGGGCGGGGCCGACGATGACGTGCTTATTGGGGTCACGGAGAGCGGCGAGGACCTCGGCGGTGGAGTCCTTCTCCGCCAGCGCGCCGGTAGGGCACACCACGATGCACTGGCCGCAGGAGACGCAGTCCACCTCGGCCAGATCCCGGTCGAAGGCGCAGCCGATGTGGGTGTGGAAGCCGCGGTCATTGGGGCCGATGACGCCCACGGACTGGAGCTGGCGGCAGGCGGACACGCACCGGCGGCACAGGATGCACTTGGAGTTGTCCCGAACCAGATGGAGGGCGGTTTCTTCCGGCTGGGGCAGCAGCTCGTCGTTGGCATAGCGCACCGCGTCGATGCCCATGTCGGCGGCCAGCTGGCGCAGCTCGCACTGGGCGTTGCGGGGGCAGGTCAGGCAGTCCATCCGGTGGTTGGACAGGATCAGCTCCAGCGTCAGGCGGCGGGAATGGCGCACCCGCTCCGTGTTGGTGTGGACCTCCATCCCCTCGCTCACCGGGTAGACGCAGGAGGCCATCAGGCTCCGGGCGCCCTTGACCTCCACCACGCAGATGCGGCAGGCGCCGATCTCGTTGATGTCCTTGAGGTAGCACAGGGAGGGGATCTTGATGCCCGCAGAGCGGGCGGCCTCCAGGACCGTCGTCCCCTCGGGAACGGTGACGGGAATATTGTCGATGGTAAGATGGATCATTTTTGTTTCCACGTTCGTCGCTCCTTCCCTCAGTGCTTCGCAATGGCGTCAAAGCGGCAGTTGGACATGCACAGGCCGCACTTGATGCATTTGTCGTGGTTGATGACGTGGGGGCCCTTGGCCGCGCCGGTGATGGCGCCGGTGGGGCAGTTCCGGGCGCAGAGAGTGCAGCCCTTGCACTTGGCCGGGTCGATCTCGAACCGGAGCAGGTTCCGGCACACCCCGGCGGGGCAGCGCTTTTCCACCACGTGGGCGATGTACTCCTCCCGGAAGTACTTCAGGGTGGACAGCACCGGGTTGGGGGCGGACTGGCCCAGCGCACACAGGGCGGAATCCTTCAGGTGGTAGCACAGCTCCTCGATGGTGTCCAGATCCTCCAGCGTGCCTTTGCCGTCGGTGATCTTGCACAGCAGGTCGTACAGCCGCTTGGTGCCGATGCGGCAGGGGACGCACTTGCCGCAGGACTCGTCCACGCAGAATTCAAGGAAGAATTTCGCGATGTCCACCATGCAGTTGTCCTCGTCCATGACGATGAGGCCGCCGGAGCCCA
>CAVJBM010000083.1:0-7687 GCA_963647775.1 Anaerovibrio sp. | reverse complement strand
AGCAGACGTACTTCACGCCGTCCTCGCTGACGGCGTCGTGGGTGAACTGCCACTTCAGGCCGGTGGAGAAGCCGGCGCCGCCCCGGCCCCGGAGGCCGGACTTCTTGATGCAGTCGATGATCTCCTGCTGGGGGGTCCGCTCGGTGAGGATGCGCTCCAGGGCGGTGTAGCCGTCGGCCCCCAGGTATTCGTCGATGGACTCCGGATCGATGACGCCGCAGTTGCGCAGGGCGATGCGGAACTGGTGCTTGTAGAAGCGGGTCTCAGCCAGGGAGGTGGCCGTCTTGTCCTCCTCGCCGCTCTTCTGCAGCAGGCGGGTGACGATGCGGCCCTTGATCAGGTGCTCGGTGACGATCTCCGCCACGTCGGACTCGGTCACGTGACAGTAGCAGGCCCCCTCGGGGAACACCAGCACGTTGGGCCCCCGCTCGCACAGGCCGATGCAGCCGGTCTTGACCACGCGGACCTCGTCCTGCAGCTTGTTGCGCTTGATCTCCCGCTCGAAGGCGGCCAGTACCTTGGGGCTGTCCGTGGAGGAGCAGCCGGTGCCGCTGCACACCAGCACGTTGGTGCGAATATGGCTCATGCTCTCTCCCTCCTTATTCCGCGGCACCGATGGTGTAATCGGTGACCACATTGTGATTGACCAGGTGCTGCTCCACGATGGCGGGCACCATGTCGGGCTTCATTTTCACATAAGTGACCTTCTCCTGGCCGGGGACATAGACCTCCACGATGGGCTCCAGCCGGCAGACGCCGATGCACCCCGTCTGGGACACGGTGATGTTCTTCAGTCCCCGCTTGTCGATCTCGTCCAGAAAGGCGGTCATCACCGGGCGGGCGCCTGCGGCGATGCCGCAGGTGGCCATGCCCACCACCACCCGGATATCATTTTCATCGCTGTCGCGCAGATCCATCTGCTTCTTCATCTTTTCGCGGATGGCTCTGAGTTCCTCAATGCTTTTCATGTTCGTTCAGCTCCTTCTAAGTTGGGCTTCCTGCTCGGAAAGATATGCGCGGATCCACTGGAACACCGCCGGCTCGGCCAGGGAGACCTCGTCCCCCAGCTCCCGCCGCAACTCCCTGGTGTCCAGGGCGGCCTCCCCCCGGGGGGTGGCGTGGCGGTAGAGGAAGTCGGCGTCCGGGCTGCCCTGGATCAGCAGGGCCACGGTCCCGGCCAGGTCCCCCGCCGGGGGGCAGTCCAGGTGCCGGGTGTTCACCGTGGCGGTGACCACGGTGCCCACGCCCAGGGTGCTCTGGATATCCAGCGCGCCGCCGGTCTGCTCCGCCGTCTGCCGGTAGAGGGGGATGCCCATGCCCACCTTGCGGGTGGTGCGGGTGGTGGTGAAGGGGTCGCACACCTGCCGCAGCAGGTCCGGCCCCATGCCCCGGCCGTCGTCGGCGATGACGATGGTCAGCCAGCCGTCGGCCCCCTCCGTCAGGGTGATGTCCACCCGCTTCGCCCCCGCCTCCACGGAATTTTTGGCGATGTCCAGAATGTGCTCCGACAGCTCCTTCATCCCTTTTTGATGTACTGGTCCAGAATGGGGCCCACCTGGGAGGGGGTGAGCCGGCCGTACACGTCGTCGTTGATCATCATGACGGGGGCCAGGCCGCAGGCGCCGATGCAGCGGCAGGCATCCAGGGAGAACAGCCCGTCCTCGGTGATGCCGCCGGGGACGATGCTCAGCTTTTTCTGCACCGCGTCCAGCACGTCGGCAGAGCCCTTGACGTAGCACGCGGTGCCAAGACAGACGGAAATTTGATACTTGCCTTTGGGGTTCAGGGTAAACAGCGAGTAGAAGGTGGAGACGCCATAGACCTCGGACAGGGGGATGTCCAGGCCCTCGGCGATCATGATCTGCGCCTCCTCCGGCAGGTAGCCGAAGATCTCCTGGGCGGCCTGGAGCACGGGCATGGTGGCCCCCGGCTGGCCCTTGTGCTCCTCGATCACCCTGCGCAGGCGTTCCTCCTGCTCCGGCGTGCCGCGGTAGGGCACGGCGGTCTTACAGTTCGACATAGAAGTGTATCCCTCCAATAAATCAGCAGTTTTTATCAATCTTTCCCGGTTTTCTCGATTCCACCAGAAAACTATAGCATATCGGAGCGTCTTTTTCAACGTATTTTTTCATTACAGCCTTATAACCGTTACGCAATTATCAATGCCGTTTTTTCGGCCCGCCATTTATTTGCGGAAATTTGTGCAAAAAGACCGGTGCGTCCTCCTTCCGGCCCGTGCCGAACAGGAGGCCGCGCCGGTCCCGCTCTGTTTTTCCAGTTTTTCGTCAGTTTTTGGCGGATTTCAGGTTTTCCAGCACCGCCCGTGCGGTGCGCGCCGGCACCTGTAAAATTTGCTCCGCATCGGGAATTTGGTCCAGGGCGTGGGCGTCGCACCCCCGGATGAAGCGCAGCCCCGCCAGGTCGGGCCGGTTCGTAAAGTCCGCCGGGCAGCGGAGGGACAGCTCCGCCAGAGGGAAGCCCGCGTCGGGCAGCCAGAGGCCCAGGTTGGACAGGAGGGAGAAGGCCGGCCGGTCGATGTGGGCCGGGTAGGCCACACCGCCGAAGCCCTTCACCAGGGCGGCCGCCTCCATGACGGAGATGTCCGTAGCCCCGGCCAGCAGGGCGGTCTCCTCCCGGAGGACCCGGTCCGCCCCGTCCATCACCAGCTGCCGGCCGAAGAACTCCGGCCGGTTCTCCCCGGGGTTCAGCCGCTGGCGCACCAGGGCCCCGAAGGCGGCGGCCGACGCCAAGTCGGGCAGCAGGCAGATCACGTGGATCTCCTCCGCGGTGGTCAGCTCCATCCCCGGCAGGGCCAGCAGGCCCCGCTCCTCCGCCGCGGCGCAGAAGGCCGGGCAGTTGTCCGTGGTGTTGTGGTCGGTGAGGGCCACGGCGTCATACCCCGCCAGGGCGCACATGGCCGCCAGGTCGGCGGGGGTGGCGTCGTCGTCCCCGCAGGGGGACAGGCAGGAGTGCAGATGAAAGTCGAAGCGGAGGCCGATCATTTCAGCACTTCCGCCAGCCGGACGGCGCAGGCGTAGGTGGACAGGTCCGTCCCCAGCAGGGCGATGCCCTGTTGAGCGGCCCGCCTGGCCAGATTCGGGTCGGGCTCCACGCCCTCCGTGAGGATCACGCAGGCCGCGTCGGTCAGGGCGGCCACCGCCGCCACGTTCACGTTGCTCATGATGGTCAGCCAGGCGCAGCCCTCGCCGGCCCGGCCCATGACCCAGCTGAGCAGATCGCCGCAGTAGCCGCCGGTGACCTCCCGCGCCGGGTCCCCGGCGCAAAATTCCTTCAGTTCCAGCCCCTGGGCCAGCTCCTTCACTGTCATAGCAGCGTCCTCCTTGCTCGTAAAATAAACGGTAGTCCCTGTCAACGGTCGGAAAAGCCGCCCTTCCGCCGGCGGAAGGGGGCGGGCAGATAGTCGTCGGCGTCGGTGTTGCCGGCCATGTGCTGCATCCGCTCCCGCACCTTGAAGATGCAGTCCGCCTCGCTGGCGCGGCCCATGACCACGTCCTCCGCGAAGGCCCGGCAGGAGGGCGCCCCGCAGGAGCCGCAGCGCAGGCCGGGCAGCTGCTCCTCCAGCCGCTGGATGCGTCGCATCTTCTCCATGGCCTTCTTCCGGTCGGGGTCCAGCACGTAGGTGGGCAGGAACTCCGGCTTCTGGGTGTTGTCCAGCACGTCCTGCACCGGGGAGCCCGGCTCGTAATGGCTCCCCTCCGGGGGGAGGCGGGTCATCAGCTGGCTCAGGCGCATCCGGGCGATGTAGGGGTTCTCCACCGTCAGGCAGCCCCCCAGGCAGCCCTGGGTGCAGGCCCGCAGCTCGATAAAGTCCGCCTCGGGCACGTGGCCGGCCTCGATCTCCTCCAGGATCTCAATGACGTTGTCGATGCCGTCCACCACCACGCAGCTGCTCTCCCGGTGGGAGCGGGCCTCGCCGCCGATGTAGGCCCACCCCACGCCGGCAGCGCCGGCGAAGGAGCGGTGAGGGGGCAGGCTGTCGGTGTCCACATGGCGCATGGGCTCCAGCAGGGCGCGGTACACGTCGCTGACGGCGAAGGCGCCGTCCAGCACCGGGGCGCGCAGCCCGTCCGGCAGGGCAGCGGAGGTCACCAGAGAGGAGCAGGGCACGATGGAGAACACGCCGATCTCATCCGGAGAGAGGCCCGTGCGCTCCACCGCCTTCCGCCGGGCCAGCACGGCGGCCAGCTCCAGGGGGGACACGATGGGGGCCAGGTGCCCCAGCAGGTCGGGAAAGCGGATGCAGATCAGCCGCACCACCGCCGGGCAGGTGGAGGAGATCTCCGGCCGGGGGCGCTCCGGGTCCTCCGGGCGGCTGCGGACATAGCCCGCCAGCAGCTCCGCCGCCGCCGCGGCCTCGTACACGTGGTCGAAGCCGATCTCCAGCAGGCCGCCCAGCACCCGGTCCGGCGTGTCCAGGTTGTGGAACTGGCCGTAGAGGGAGGGGTCCGGGATGGCTACATTATATTGATAGTTCTGCAGCACGTTGAAGTCGTCGGGCACGGTCTTGACCGCGCTGTGGGGGCAGACCCGGATGCAGGTGCCGCAGTCGATGCAGCGGTTGGGCAGGATGGTGGCCTTGCCGCTGCGCACCCGGATGGCCTCCGTGGGGCAGTTCTTGATGCAGGTGGTACACCCGCGGCATTTTTTGTATTCCAGAATGACGGAGTGGCGCACGGAGAACACCTGCCTTTACTGATCGGTGGGGATGCGGATGACCATGGTCACGGTGGTGCCCACGCCCACGGTGGATTCCACGGTCATCTCGTCGCTGTACTTTTTCATGTTGGGCAGACCCATGCCCGCGCCGAAGCCCAGGTCCCGGGCGGCGTCCCCGGCGGTGGTATAGCCCGCCTGCATGGCCAGGCCGATGTCCGGGATGCCGGGGCCGCGGTCGGCCAGGACGATGGTGATCTCGTCCTCGCCCACGTCCACGCTGGCGGTGCCGCCGTCGGCGTGGATGACCATGTTGATCTCGCCCTCGTACATGCACACGGCCACCCGCCGCACGGTGTCGGAGTCAAAGCCCATCCTCCGCAGGGCCTGCTTCATGGCGGAGGACGCCTCCCCCGCCCCGGTCAGATCGCCCCCGGACACATGGTATACAAAATGGAGCGGCTCCACGTCTCGTCCACCTCCGCTAATCGTTCTGTCAGAGGAAATCCTCTCACATATATATGATAGCACAACTTTTTCTAAAATGAAATAGGCAAACCGGCCCCGCCATGGAAGTTTTCACAAAGAATCCGTGCCGCCGCCCCTGTTTTTCTGCCCTTCCGGCATTGACTTTGACAGCGTTTTGACGATATAATGGAGCAACACGCTAAAGTAACGAAAGGAGCTTTGTCCATGAGCAGCGAACGTGTATACAATTTTTCCGCCGGACCCTCCATGCTTCCCCTGGAGGTCCTGGTGCGGGCCGGATCTGAGATCACCAATTATCAGGGCTCAGGCATGTCCGTGATGGAGATGAGCCACCGCTCCAAGGTCTTTGACGGGCTCTTTCAGGAGACCAAGGCGCGCTTCCGCCGGCTGTTCCATGTGCCGGACAACTATCACATCCTGTTTCTCCAGGGGGGCGCCTCCGCCCAGTTCTCCATGGTGCCCCTGAACCTGATGGGCCGCACCGGGAAGGCGGACTACGCCGTCACCGGCAACTTCTCCAACATCGCCTATAAGGAGGCCAAGAAGTACGGCACGGTGAACCTGGCCGCCTCCAGCGAGGACAGGAACCACACCTACATCCCCGCCCAGGACCAGCTGAAGCTGGACCCCGGCGCCAGCTACTTCCACTACTGCGCCAACAACACCATCTACGGCACCGAGTGGCAGTACATCCCCGACACCGGCGACGTCCCGCTGGTGTGCGACATGTCCTCCGACTTCCTCAGCCGGGCGGTGGACGTGTCCCGCTACGGCATCATTTACGGCGGCGCCCAGAAGAACCTGGCCCCCGCGGGCCTGACGGTGGTCATCATCCGGGACGATCTGCTGGGCGGCGAGCTGCCCTATACCCCCCTGATGATGGGCTACAAGCTGATGGCCGACAAGGACTCCATGTACAACACGCCCCCCTGCTGGTGCATCTACATGCTGGGGCTGGTGCTGGAGTGGCTGGAGGACCGCGGCGGCGTGGAGGGCATGGAGAAGCTCAAGCACGGCAAGGCCGCCCTGCTGTACGATGTGCTGGACGGCTCCAGGCTGTTCACCTGCGCGGCGGAGCCGGGCAGCCGGTCGGACATGAACGTCACCTTCCGCACCGCCGACCCGGAGCTGGACGCCAAATTCGTGGCCGAGGCCACGGCGGCGGGCTTCGTGAACCTGAAGGGCCACCGGAACGTGGGCGGTATGCGGGCCTCCATCTACAACGCCATGCCCGTGGAGGGCGTGGAGAAGCTGGCGGACTTTATCCGCGCCTTCGACAAAAACAACTGACCGGAGGGAGCGTCTTATGGATCAGATCAAGACCTTAAACAAGATCGCCGCCGTGGGGCTGGAGCGCTTCCCGGCGGACCGCTACGCCGTGGGCGACGGCGTGGAGAACGAGAGCGGCATCCTGGTGCGCTCCGCCAAGCTGCACGACTACCCCTTCCCTGACTCCCTGTGGGCCATCGCCCGGGCGGGGGCGGGCACCAACAACATCCCCGTGGAGGAGTGCGCCAAGCGGGGCATTGTGGTGTTCAACACCCCCGGGGCCAACGCCAACGCCGTGAAGGAGCTGGCCCTCTGCGCCCTGCTGCTGGCCAGCCGGGACATCATCGGCGGCAGCGCCTGGGTCCATCAGCAGGCGGACAGCGGCGCGGACGTCACCGCCGTGGTGGAAAAGGGCAAGGCCGCCTACGCCGGGCCGGAGATCTACCGCAAGAGCCTGGGCGTGGTGGGCCTGGGGGCCATCGGCGCGCTGGTGGCCAACGCCGCCCTGGGCCTGGGCATGGAGGTCTACGGCTACGACCCCTATCTCTCGGTGGACGCCGCCCTGCGGCTGGACCGCCACGTCCACGTGGTCAAAACCCCGGAGGAGCTCTACCGCGTGTCCGACTACGTCACCCTCCACGTGCCCTATACCGACGCCACCCGCCACACCGTCAACGCCGACGCCATCGAGCAGATGAAGGACGGCGCCCGGCTCATCAACCTGGCCCGGGGCGAGCTGGTGGACGACGAGGCCCTGCTGGCCGCCCTGGCCGCCGGCAAGCTGGCCCGGTACGTCACCGACTTCCCCACCAACGCCCTGGCCGCCTGCGAAAAGGTGGTCTGCCTGCCCCACCTGGGGGCCTCCACCCCGGAGAGCGAGGACAACTGCGCCGTCATGGCCGCCGACGAACTGCGGGACTACCTGGAGAACGGCAACATCCGCAACAGCGTGAACTTCCCCGCCGTGTCCCTGGCCCGGTCGGGAGCCCAGCGGCTGTGCATCATCCACCGGAACATCCCCGCCATGCTGGCCAACATCACCCTCCAGCTGTCCAAGGACGGGGTCAACGTGGAGAACATGACCAACAAGTCCCGGGGGGACTGGGCCTACACCATCGTGGACGTGGGCACCCCCGTGGAGGAGCACGTCATGGCGGACATCCAGAACATCCCCGGCGTGATCCGCCTGCGGGCCATCTGACCGGAACAAAAAAGAGCGCCCGACCGGAGCGGCGGCGCACAGAAAAGCAGAATA
>CAVJBM010000082.1:0-14296 GCA_963647775.1 Anaerovibrio sp. | reverse complement strand
GCTACCAGCTCTCCCCGCTGCTGTGGAAGAAGATCCGCCGGGGCCTGTCCGCAGGACGGGTCCAGTCCGTGGCCACCCGCCTTGTGGTGGAGCGGGAGGAGGAGATCCGCGCGTTCCAGCCCAAGGAATACTGGTCCATCACTGCGGATCTGTCCCGCATCGCCCCGAATCTGGGCGGCTTCAAGGCAGATTTTTACGGCAAGGGCAAGAAAATGGAGCTGGGCAGTGCCGACGAGGTGGAGCAGGTGATCCGCGCGGTGGAGCCCGCGCCCTTTACCGTCTCCGCCGTCAAGCGGCAGGACAAGAGCCGCAACCCGGCCCCGCCCTTTATCACCTCCACCCTCCAGCAGGAGGCGTCCCGCAAGCTGAACATGACGCCCCGGCGCACCATGTCCATTGCCCAGCAGCTTTATGAAGGCGTGGACATCGCGGGAGAGGGCACCGTGGGTCTGATCACCTATATGCGTACCGACTCCCTGCGCCTGTCCGAGGAGGCACTGACCGCGGCCAAGACCTTTATTGAGAGCCGCTACGGCAAGCAGTATTATCCTACCAAGACCCGGCGGTTCAAGGCCAAGGGCAACGCGCAGGACGCCCACGAGGCCATCCGGCCCTCCGACGTGCGGCTCACGCCGGAGGACGTGAAAAAGGACCTGACCGGTGAGCAGTACCGGCTCTACAAGCTCATCTGGAGCCGTTTTCTGGCCTGCCAGATGGCCCCGGCGGTGTATGACAACGTGTCCATCGAAGTGGAGGCGGCGGACTATCAGTTCCGCGCCAGCCACTCGTCCCTGAAATTCTCCGGCTTTACCGCCGTTTACGAGGAGGGCCGGGACGACGATGAGGAAGCGCCACAGTCTCCGCTGCCCGACCTGAAGGAGGGGGAAGCCCTCAAGCTCAATGGCTTTGAGAAGGATCAGCACTTCACCCAGCCCCCCGCGCGGTTCACTGAGGCCACCCTTATCCGCGCGCTGGAGGAAAAGGGCATCGGCCGCCCCTCAACCTACGCCCCCACCATCTCCACCATCACTGACCGGGAATACGTGGTCAAGGAGGGCAAGCACCTGCGGCCCACGCCGCTGGGCGAGGTGGTCACCGGCCTGATGAAGGATAAGTTCCCCGACATCGTGGACACCGCCTTTACCGCCCAGATGGAGGAAAAGCTGGACGAGGTGGAGACCGGCGACGTCCAGTGGAAGCAGGTGCTGGGCGACTTCTACGGCGGCTTCGAGGCGGAGCTCAAAAAGGCGGAGAGCGACCTTGACGGCGAGCGCATCAAGGTGCCCGATGAGGTGACGGAGGAGATCTGCCCCCAGTGCGGGCGGAATCTGGTGGTGAAGTCCGGCCGGTTTGGCCGGTTCCTTGCCTGCCCCGGCTGGCCGGAGTGCAGCTTTACCATGCCGCTGGTGGTGGAGATGCCCGGCAAGTGCCCCAAGTGCGGCGGCCGACTGGTGAAGCGCACCGGCGTGAGCCAGAAGACCAACAAGCAGTATAACTACTACTGCTGCGAATTCCTCAACAGCAAGGATGAGAGCCGCCGCTGCGATTTCCGGACGTGGGACGTGCCGGTGAAGGACAACTGCCCGGTGTGCGGCCAGACCATGTTCAAGAAGTCCGGCCGGGGCTTCAAGCGGCCCTTCTGCATCAATCCGGAGTGCTCCAACTTCACGCCGGAGGAGAAGCGGGGCGGCTACGTGAAGAAGGAGACGGCCAGCACGGAAGCTGCGGCGGACACTGTGGCGGCGGAGGGCTCGGCCGAAAAGAAGCCCGCCGCCAAGAAGAGCGCGGCAAAAAAGACGACGGCGAAGAAGCCCACGGCAAAGAAAACCGCGTCGTCCAAGACGACTGCGGCGAAAAAGACGTCCGCCAAGACCACAGCGAAGAAGTCCGCCGCGAAAAAGACGGCTCCGGCGGAGGAGTAAGGCCGCCGGGCCGGTTTGACCGGACGATTCCACGCAAAGGACAGTGACTATGAACGTAACAGTGATCGGCGCCGGACTGGCGGGCTGCGAAGCGGCCTGGCAGCTGGCCCAGCGGGGCATTTCCGTAACGCTGAAGGAAATGAAGCCCCATAAAATGACGCCGGCGCACCACAGCGCGGGCTTTGCGGAGCTGGTCTGCTCCAACTCCCTGCGGTCGGATCAGCTGGAGAACGCCGTGGGCCTGCTCAAGGAGGAGCTGCGCCGCTGCGGCTCCCTGATCCTCCGCTGCGCGGACGAGACCCGGGTGGAGGCCGGCGGCGCCCTGGCCGTGGACCGGACGGGCTTTTCCGACGCGGTGACGAAGGCCATCCGCTCCCACACCAACATCACGGTGGCGGAGGGCGAGGTCACAGAGCTCCCGGAGGGGGAGGTCATCGTGGCCTCCGGGCCCCTGACCTCCGACGCGCTCTTTGCCGCCGTCTCCCGGCTGCTGCCCGGCGGGAAGTACCTGAACTTCTACGACGCGGCGGCCCCCATCGTCACCTTTGACAGCGTGGATATGGGCCGCGCCTTCTTCGCCTCCCGCTACGACCGGGGCACGGCGGACTACATCAACTGCCCCATGACGCAGGAGGAATACCTGGCCTTCTGGCGGGAGCTGTGCGCCGCCCAGGAGGCGGAGGTCCACGGCTTTGAGGACTCCAGCGTGTTCGAGGGCTGTATGCCCGTGGAGGTCATGGCCTGCAGGGGGGAGCAGACCCTCTGCTACGGCCCGCTGAAGCCCCGGGGCCTGCGGGACCCGGCCACAGGGAAGGAGCCCTACGCCGTGGTGCAGCTCCGCCGGGACAACGCCGACGGCACCCTCTACAACATCGTGGGCTTCCAGACCCACCTGAAATGGGGGGAGCAGAAGCGGGTGTTCTCCATGATCCCCGCCCTGCACGACGCGGAATATGTGCGCTACGGCGTGATGCACCGCAACACCTATCTGGATTCCCCCCGGCTGCTGGACCGGTACTACCGGGTCCGGGGGCAGGAGCGGGTGGCCTTTGCCGGCCAGATCACCGGCGTGGAGGGCTATGTGGAGTCCACCGCCTCCGGCTTCCTGGCCGGGGTGGAGCTGGCCCACCGTCTGCTGGGGCAGGCCCCCATGGACTTCCCCCGGGAGACCGCCATCGGCGCCCTGGCCCTCTACGTCAGCAGCGAGAGCGTGGGGGATTTCCAGCCCATGAACATCAACTTCGGCATCATGCCGCCCCTGGACCATAAGGTCAAGGGCAAGCGCAACAAGAACGCGGAGCTTTCCCGGCGGTCCCTGGCCCTGGTGGACGGTATGCTGGACCGCCTGTAAGAGAAATAAGAAGGAGAGAAGCGCCATGAAGATCATCGTAGACGCCATGGGCGGCGACAACGCCCCCAAGGCCGTGGTACAGGGTGCCCTTGACGCCGCCAAGGAGTACGGCGTCGAGATCGTGCTGGTGGGCCGGGGCGAGGAGATCCTCGCCGCCCTTCACGAGTCCGGCGTGGCCGAGCTGCCCGCCGGCGTGGAGATCTGCCATGCCGGCCAGGTCATCGAGATGTGCGACAATCCCGCCAACGCCGTGAAGGAGAAGAAGGACTCCTCCATGACGGTGGGCCTGGGGATGCTCAAGCGGGGAGAGGGAGACGCCTTTGTGTCCGGCGGCTCCACCGGGGCCCTGCTGGCGGGCTCCACCATGCTGACCAAGCGCATCCGGGGCATCCGCCGGGCGGCGCTGACCCTGGTGATCCCCACGGAAACCGGCCAGGCGGTGCTGGTGGACTGCGGCGCCAACGCCGAGTGCACGCTGGAGTTCCTGCTCCAGTTCGCCTTCATGGGCAGCTATTATGCCGAGCGCGTGCTGGGCAAGCCGGAGCCCCGGGTGGGCCTGCTGAACATCGGCGTGGAGCCATCCAAGGGCACCGACCTCCAGCGGGAGGCCTACGTCCTGCTGAAAAAGGCGGCGGACGAAGGCCGCATCAACTTCGCCGGCAACATTGAGGGCCGGGAGGCCATGGAGGGCGCGGTGGACGTCATCGTCTGCGACGGCTATTCCGGCAACATCTTCCTCAAGACCATCGAGGGCACTGGCATCTTCCTGGGCCACGAGATCAAGAAGATGTTCCTGAAAAGCTTCAAGACCAAGCTGGCCGCCCTGCTCATGAAGGACCAGCTGAAGGCGTTCAAGAAGCTGATGGACGTCAGCGAGGTGGGGGGCACCGCCCTTATGGGCATCTCCAAGCCGGTGATCAAGGCCCACGGCTCCTCCGACGCCCGGGCGTTCAAAAACGCCATCCGCCAGGCCATCGAATATCAGAAGGCCGGCATCATCGAGGATATCACCGAAAACGTGGAATATATGCGCCTTCCCGTGCACGACCTGGGCGAACAGAGCGCGGACAGCCAGTAAGAGCGGAAAATTTTGAAAAAACACTCTTGACAGCGGGGGGATAAGTCCCTATTATGTTGGAGAACCTACACGCTGAAGGAGTTGTTTGGAAACATGTTCAAGGATCTTTGTGCGCTGATCGCCGAGCAGTTCGGCGTGGACGCCAGTTCTGTGACTGCAGATACCTCGTTCGTGGATGACCTGGGCGCCGATTCCGTAGATCTGATCGACCTGGCCATGGCCCTGGAGGATGATTTCTGCATGCCGGAGATACACGAGGAGGAGCTCACCGACATCGTCACCGTGGGCGACCTCTACAAGTACATGCAGGAGCATTTGGACGTCTGACCACAGCAGGGGCGCTCCGCGGATACGCGGGGCGTTCCTCTTTTCACCGGAGGGAGAAGGGAAAATGAGAGATCTGGAAGAAAAACTGGGTTACCGGTTCCATGACCGCGCCCTGCTGGAGCACGCCATGACCCACAGCTCCTACGCCAACGAGCACCGGGCCGCCGGTGTCACCAGCAACGAGCGGCTGGAGTTCCTGGGGGACTCCGTGCTGGGCATGGTGGTGGCCCAGTGGCTGTTCCGCACCCATCCCGACATGCCGGAGGGGGAGCTGACCCGTACCCGCGCCGCCCTGGTGTGCGAGGGCAGCCTGTACGAGGTGGCCCGCACGCTGGAGCTGGGCCGCTATCTCAAGCTGGGCCGGGGAGAGGACGCCGGCGGCGGCCGTGCCCGCCCCTCCATCCTGGCGGACGCCACCGAGGCCATGCTGGCCGCGGTGTTTCTGGACGGCGGGCTGGAGCCCGCGGCGGCCATCATCCGCACCTTCATCCTGGACAAGGAGCGGGAGAAGGCCGTGGACCGGGACTACAAGACCGCCCTGCAGGAGCTGGTCCAGCGGGACCCGGGCCACACCATCGCCTACCATCTGGTGGAGGAGACCGGCCCCGACCACGCCCGCATGTTCGTCATGGAGGTGTCGGTGGACGGCAGCCCCGTGGGCGTGGGCCGCGGCAGAAGCAAGAAGGAGGCGGAGCAGATGTCCGCCAAGGCAGCGCTGGAAAAGCTGGAAACTCAATGATCGGTCAGCGGACGCAGACGCCCGGGCGGGCGCCTGCGTCCTGTCTGTAAAAAGACAGGCGGGGCATACTTGTATTGTCCCGCTTTTTTTGCTATAATGATTTGAAATGCTTTCGGGCCAAAGGGGGGACGAGCCGTGGAGACGCCCATCTACCATCTGGATAAGGTCATCCGCACCAGACAGGAGGACATGGAGGATTTCGACGGCCCCCTGGACCTGATCCTCCACCTGCTGAGCAAGAACAAGATCGAGATTCGGGACATCCAGATCTCCCTGCTGCTGGATCAGTACCTGGAGTGGATGGAGCACCGGGAGGAGCTGAACCTGGAGATCGCCAGCGAGTTCGTCACCATGGCCGCCCACCTGGTCTACATCAAGACCCGTATGCTCCTCTCCATCGACGACGAGGAGGCGGCCAGCGAGATGGAGCTGCTGATGGCCGCTCTGGAGCAGCACCAGCAGCACGAGAGTTATCTGAAGATCAAGGCCGTGACCGAGCCGCTGGGCCGCCGGTACGAGTACGGCCGGGACTACCTCACCAAGCAGCCGGAGCCCATCCGGGCCAGCCGCGCCTACGAGTACGAGCACAGCACCGGGGATCTGCTCCAGGCCATGAGCTCCGCCCTGGAGCGGGTGAACAACCGGATGCCGCCCCCGGCCCGGGCCTTTGAAGGCATCGTGGGCCGGGAGCCCTACCCCGTGGCGGACAAGGCCAAGGCCATTCTGGACCGGCTGGTGCAGTTCGGCGTCACCCGGTTCCGGGCCATGTTCCGGGGCAACCGCAGCCGGTCCGAGATCGTGGCCACCTTTCTGGCCATTCTGGAGCTCTGCCGGGCCAACCGCATCCACCTGGCGGGCACCGAGGAGGACTGCACCGTCACCAGCACCGGCGAGGACGCCGGTGAGGAGCTGAACATCACCGCCGACAGCGAATAAGGAGGGACCTCTATGGAATTGAAGGAACTGGAGTCTGCCATCGAGGGCATCCTCTTTGCCGCCGGGGACCCCATGCCCACGGAGCGGCTCTGCCTGGTGCTGGAGCAGGACCGGGAGACGGTGGACAGCGTGTGCCAGCGGCTGGCCGACCAGTACAGCTACGAGCGCCGGGGCATCCGCCTGGTGAAGCTGGACAACTGCTGGCAGATGTGCTCCGCCCCCGACTGGGCGGATCAGATCCGCCGGGCACTGGAGAATCGCAAGCCCGCCCGGCTGTCCCAGCCGGCGCTGGAGGTGCTGGCCATCATCGCCTACTTCCAGCCGGTGACCCGGGCCTATATCGAGCAGGTCCGCGGCGTGGACAGCTCGTACACCGTGAGCCTCCTGCTGGAGCGGGAACTCATCTGCGAGGCGGGCCGCCTGTCGGTGCCCGGCCGGCCCATGCAGTTCCGCACCACCAAGAATTTTCTGCGCGCCTTTGGGCTCACCAGCCTGGCGGACCTGCCGGAGCTGCCCTCCGCCACCCAGGAGGGGGTCCAGATGACCCTGGAGCTGGAGTCCGCCATCGAGCGCTTACAGGAGAGCGAAGCGGGGGAGGACGCCCCCGCCGCCGAGGGCGGCGAGCCATGAAGGGCTGGCTGATCGTCCTCATCATTCTGGCGGCCCTGGTCCTCATCGGTCAGCTGCGGCTGGGCGGCCGGGTCCGCTACGATGAGGACGGCTTCACCCTCACCGGCATCGCCGGGCCCCTGCGGCTGGCCCTGCTGCCGCCCAAGGAGAAGCCGAAAAAAGCGAAAAAAACAAAGCCCCCCAAGCCGAAGAAGGAGAAGAAAAAGCCGGAGATCGCCGAGGCGCACCCCCAGAAAAAGGGCGGGAACGCGGCCCGGCTCATGAGCCTGCTGCCCACGGTGGCCCAGGCCGCCGGGGCCTTCAAGCGGAAGCTGTGCATCCACCGGCTGGACCTGTCCGTGGGCTGGGGCGGGGAGGATGCGGCGGCCATCGCCCTGGGCTACGGCCGGGCCAACGCCCTGCTGGGTGTGATCTGGCCCCTGCTGGACCATAATTTCAAGGTCAAGCGCCATGAGTTCCAGGTCGGCCTGGACTACAGCGCCCGGGAGCCGGCCATCGCCGTGGATGCAGTGATCACCGTGGGCCTGGGCCAGCTGCTCTGGATCGGACTGCACTATGGCCTCAAGCTGCTGATACAGTGGAGCCGGAGCGGTAAGCGCACGGCCAATGAACAGGAGGAAAAAGCATGAGCGAGAACAATCATCCCATCAACGAAGTGCTCCAGACCACCATGGAGCGGATCCATGAGATGGTGGACGCCAACACCGTGGTGGGCACCCCCATCGTCACCCAGGACGGCGTCACCCTCATCCCCGTGTCCCGGCTGTCCCTGGGCTTCGCCACCGGCGGCTCCGACTTCGGCAAAACCCAGAACGTGGCCAAGAACTTCGGCGGCGGCGCTGGCGCCGGGGTCAACGTGATCCCCGTGGCCTTCCTCATCGTGAAGGACGGCAGCGTGCGCCTGCTGCCCGTGGCCCCTCCCCCCGACGACAGCGTCAGCCGCATCGTGGAGCTGGTGCCCGAGATGTTCGAAAAGGTCACCGGCTATATCGACAAAAAGGCCGCCGAGAAGCAGGCCGCGGCCGCCGCGGATAGCGAAACTTAAAACGGGTCATACTGCTCCCATCTGAACCTTCGGATGGGAGTGACCTTTTTGAAGCGGATCCTTTCTCTGGCCGCGGCGCTGGCGCTGGTCTGCGCCCTGGCCGCGCCCGCCCAGGCGGCCCAGCCGCCGGTGGGGGCCTCCTGCGCCGTGCTCATGGACGCCGGCAGCGGCCGGGTGCTCTATGCCAAGGCCCCGCACCAGCGCCGGCTCATCGCCAGCATCACCAAGCTCATGACCGCTCTTGTGGCGGCGGAGCATGTCCCGGACGTGGACCGGGAGGTGGAGATCCGGGCGGAGTGGCTTGGCAGCGAGGGCTCGTCCATCTACCTGACGGCGGGGGAGCGCATCACCGTCCGCGGCCTGCTGTACGGGCTGCTGCTCCAGTCGGGCAACGACGCCGCCATGGCCCTGGCCTGCTGTGCCGCCGGGGATATGGAGACCTTTGTGGGCTGGATGAACGGCCGGGCGGCGGAGCTGGGCATGGAAAACACCCGCTTCGCCAATCCCAGCGGCCTCAACGCCGAGGAGCACTACTCCAGCGCCTACGACATGGCCCTGCTGGCCCGGGCCTGCCTGGAGAACGAGCTGGTGGCGGAGATCTGCGCGGCCAAGAGCGCCGCGGTGGGAACCCGCACCTTTTATAACCACAACAAGCTGCTGTCCCGCTACCCGGGCTGCATCGGCATGAAGACCGGCTACACGGAGAAGGCGGGCCGCACCCTGGTGTCCGCCGCCCGGCGGGAGGGGCAGACCCTCATCTGCGTGACCCTCAACGACCCGGACGACTGGAACGACCACACCCGCCTGCTGGACTACGGCTTTTCCGCCTATCCCGCCCGCACCCTCTGCCGGGCGGGGGAGCTCTTCGGCGCAGTACCGGTGAGCGGCAGCCTGGTGCCCGGCGTGTCCGTCCTGGCAAAGGAGACGGTGCGTTACCCGTTGGGTGCAGAGGAGTCCGTCACCGCGGAGACGGAACTGCTCCCGGCGCTGACGGCTCCGGTGACGGCGGGGCAGACGGCGGGCCGGGTCGTGTGGTATCTGAACGGGTCGCCCATCGCGGAGACCGAACTGCTGTGCGCCGCCCCGGCGGCGTCGGACCGATTTGAAAAAATCCCTCTGCGGCGGCGGCTGCTGGACTGGTTCCGGGCCAAGGCGGCAGAGTAGACAGGGGAGAGGACCATGGAGGAACGTTTGCAAAAACTCATCTCGGCGGCGGGGCTGTGCTCCCGCCGGACGGCGGAGGAGTGGATCGCTGCGGGCCGGGTGGCGGTGAACGGCGTCCCCGCCGCCGTGGGGGACAAGGCCGATCTGGACCGGGATCGGGTGGAGGTGGACGGCGTCCCCCTGGCCGTCCCCGGCGGCCATACATACATCATGCTCCACAAGCCCCGGGGCTATGTGACCACTCTCTCGGACGAGCAGGGCCGGCCCACTGTGGCGCAGCTGACGGCGGACTGCCCGGCCCGGGTGTGGCCGGTGGGCCGGCTGGACATGGATTCCGAGGGTCTGCTGCTGCTCACCGACGACGGAGCGCTCACCCACCGGCTCACCCACCCCTCCCACGGGGTGGAAAAGGAGTACCGCGTCCGGGTGCGGGGAGACGTGGACAAGGCCCTGCCCCTGCTGCGCGCGCCCATGGAGGTGGACGGCGAGGTGCTGGCTGCCGACCGGGTGGAACACACTGCCCCCGGCTGGCTGACGGTGGTGCTTCATCAGGGGAAGAACCGGCAGGTGCGCCGCATGTGCGCCGCCGCGGGGCTCACCGTGGCCCGGCTTATCCGGGTGCGGGAGGGCGGCCTGACCCTGGACGGGCTGGAAAAGGGCCGCTGGCGGCTGCTGACCCCCGAAGAGATCGCGGCGCTGAAGGAATAATTGCAAGAAACGGCAGAAAGACTTGCAAATCCACTTGCATTTTCGCGGAAAAGGGAATATGATACTCCTAAAGGGCCCCTGCGGGGGCCCTTTGATCGAGAGAACAGTCCTCCGCCGCGGTCACGCCGGGCGGAGTTGAAATGGGAGTGCAGTGGAATGAGCAGGGATATTCTGGGCGCCATCCGGAACGGGATGGGTGCCTTTTCCAAGGGACAGCGCCGCATCGGCCAATACATCCTGGACAACTACGACAAGGCCGCCTTTATGACGGCGGCCAAGCTGGGCCAGACCGTCAGCATCAGCGAGTCCACGGTGGTGCGCTTTGCCGCCGAGCTGGGGTATGACGGCTACCCCTCCATGCAGCGGGCCCTCCAGGAGATGATCCGCAGCAAGCTGACCTCCGTGCAGCGCATCGAGGTGTCCAACGACCGCCTGGGGGACCAGGACGTGCTGGCCACGGTGATGCACTCCGACATGGAGAAGCTGCGCATGTCCCTGGACGGCATCGACCGGGAGGAATTCGCCCAGGCGGTGGAGGCCATCGTGAGCGCGCGCAGCGTCTACATCCTGGGCGTGCGCTCTGCCGCGGCCCTGTCCGACTTTCTCACCTTTTATTTCAACCTGATGCTGGACAACATCCGCTGCGTCCGCACCACCCTGGCCAGCGAGATGTTCGAGCAGATGCTCCGCGTGGGGCCGGAGGACGTGGTCATCGGCATCAGCTACCCCCGGTACTCCACCCGCACCGTGCGGGCCATGGAGTTCGCCCGGGACCAGGGCGCTACGGTCATCGCCCTGACGGACAGCGAACTCTCCCCATTGTACGAGACTGCCAGCCTGCGTCTGCTGGCCAAGAGCGACATGGCCTCCTTCGTGGACTCCCTGGTGGCCCCGCTTTCGGTGATCAACGCCCTGATCGTGGCGGTGGGCCGGCGGAAATCCGCGGAGGTCACGGGCATTTTCCAGCGGCTGGAGCGGATCTGGGACGAGTATCAGGTCTACGAAAAGGTCGAGTACGACCGGGCCGACAGAACATAACATCAGCGCCCGCCCCTCGGGCGGCGCTTTCGGGAGCGCGGTGCATGAGCAGGGAACAGAACGATCGGATCATTGTGGCCGGCGGCGGGGCCGCCGGTATGATGGCGGCCATTGCCGCGGCGGAGGCCGGCGCAGCCGTCACGCTGGTGGAGCCCAACGAAAAGGTGGGCCGCAAGCTGTACATCACCGGCAAGGGCCGTTGCAACCTCACCAACAACTGCGGGCGGGACGCCTTCTTCGCCGCCGTGCCCCGTAATGGAAAATTCCTTTACAGCGCATACAGCCGCTTCACTCCCCAGGACACCATGGACTTTTTCGAGACATTGGGAGTCCCTCTGAAAACGGAGCGCGGCGACCGGGTATTTCCCGTATCGGACCGGGCGTCCGACGTGGTGGACGCCCTTTTCTTCCGCCTGCGCCGCCTGGGTGCAGACCTCCTGCGGGACCGGGTCACCGGCCTTGACATCCAGGACGGCCGCATCGCCGGCATCCGCACAGAGCACGGCAGCCTGGCTGCCGCCGCAGTGATCCTGGCCACCGGCGGGGCCTCCTACCCCCGCACCGGCTCCACCGGCGACGGCTACCGCCTGGCGGAGGAGGCGGGGCATACCGTTACCCCAATCCGCCCGTCCCTGGTGCCGCTGGAGTCGGGGGATGACTGCTGCGGCAGGATGCAGGGGCTCTCCCTGCGCAACGTGGAGCTGCGGGTGAAGGACGGCAGGGGCAGAACGGTCTATCGGGAGCAGGGGGAACTGCTGTTCACCCACTTCGGCCTGTCGGGGCCGCTGGTGCTCTCCGCCTCCGCCCACATGGATTTTTCCAAGAGCACCTACACCGCCCACATCGACCTGAAGCCCGCCCTGGACGAGGAAAAGCTGGACGCCCGGCTGCTGCGGGACTTCGAGGCCAAGGCCAACCAGAACTATTCCACAGTGCTGGGCGGGCTGGCGCCCCAGTCCATGGTGCCCGTCCTGGCCCAGCGCACCGGCGTGCCCCTGACGCTGAAGGTCCGTGACCTGCGGCGGGAGCAGCGCCGCCGCCTGTTGGAGACGCTGAAGGACTTTGCCGTCCCGCTCACCGGCCCCCGGCCCATTGACGAGGCCATCATCACCTCCGGCGGTGTCAGGACTGCCCAGGTGGACCCCGGCACCATGGAGTCCAAGCTGGTACGGGGGCTCTATTTCGCCGGAGAGCTGCTGGATGTGGACGCCTACACCGGCGGGTTCAACTTGCAGATCGCATGGTCCACGGGCCGGGCGGCCGGGCTGGCCGCGGCCCGCGCCCTTGGGGAGGAATCATAAATGAAGCATTACAGTATCGCCATTGACGGCCCCTCCGGGGCGGGGAAATCCACCCTGGCCCGGATGCTAGCCCGGGAGTTCGGCCTGCTCTACGTGGACACCGGGGCCATCTACCGCACGGTAGCCCTGGCCGCCCTCCGCCGGGGGCTGGACCCCGCCGACGCCGCCGGGGTGGTGGCCATGCTGCCGGAGCTGGACATCCGCCTGGCCTACGGTGACGACGGGCTCCAGCACATGTACCTGGCCGGGGAGGATGTGAGCGGGGCCATCCGCCGCAATGAGGTCTCCGCCGGCGCGTCCAAGGTCTCCGCCATTCCCGCCGTGCGGGAATTCCTGCTGGAGATGCAGCGCGCCCTGGCCCGCACCCACAGCGTGGTCATGGACGGCCGGGACATCGGCACCGTGGTCCTGCCCGACGCCGACCTGAAGATCTATCTCACCGCTGACGCCGCCGACCGGGCCCGCCGCCGCTGCCTGGAACTGAAGGAGCGCGGCCAGGCCGTGGACTACGAGCAGGTGCTCCGTGAGGTGGAGGACCGGGACCGCCGGGACACGGAGCGGGCCGCGGCTCCCCTCCGCCGGGCGGAGGACGCCGTGCTGGCGGACACCACCGGCATCGATCTGGAGGCCAGCCTGCGGCTGCTGACCGGCATCGTCACGGAGCGGCTGGACCTCACCATGAAGGGGGAACAGGGTTGAATAAATTCTACCATACGCTCTACCCCATCTTCTGGGCGCTGATGAAGGTCTTTTTGCCCTGGCGCATCGAGGGCGCGGAGAACATCCCGGAGGAGGGGGGCGTGCTGCTGTGCGCCAACCACTCGTCCCTGCTGGACCCGCTCTATATCCTGTGCGCCATGGGCCGCAAGCGGCAGCTGCATATCATCGCCAAGGCGGAGCTTTTCTCCATCCCGGTCCTGGGCTGGCTGCTGCGCAAGGTGGGCATGATCCCGGTGAAGCGGGGCATGGCCGACGTGTCCGCCTATAAGGAGAGCCTGCGGGTGCTCCGGGGCGGGGAGCGGATGCTCATCTTCCCGGAGGGCACCCGGGTGAAGCCCGGACAGACCATCCAGGCCCACACCGGAGCCGCCGTCATGGCCCTGCGGGGGAACGCCGCGCTCCTGCCCGTCTTTATCGAGCGGAAAAAGCGGATATTCCGCCCCACCCGGCTGGTGTTCGGCGCACCCTACCGCCCGGAGATCCAGGGGCACAAGCCCACCACGGAGGAGAGCCGCGCCATCACCGACGACCTGATGGAGCGCATCTACCGCCTGGAGGAGGGGCTATGAACATCCTGCTGGCCAGGACCGCCGGCTTCTGCTACGGCGTGCGCCGGGCGGTGGAGATGGCCCGGCAGGCCGCCGGGTCCGGCCCGGTCTATCTGCTGGGGAGCATCACCCACAACGACCATGTGATCCGCCAGCTGGAGGACCTGGGGGCGGTGACGGTCCATGCCCCGGAGGAGGTCCCGGAGGGGGCCCGGGTGCTCATCCGCGCCCATGGGGAGCCCGACCGGGTCTATGCCGCCCTGGCGGCGCGGGGCTGCACCGTGCTGGACGCCACCTGCCCCAACGTGGCCCACATCCACGACGTGGTCCGCCAGGCGGAGGCCAAGGGCCGCATCCCCGTCGTGGTGGGGGACGCCGCCCACCCGGAGATCGTGGGCATCGTCGGCTGCACGGAGGGGGGCATCGTGGTCGCCGGGGCGGAGGAGCTGGAGGAATTGCTCCGGAAACGGCCTGAATTGACCGCCCGACCCCTGACATTTGTGTCCCAAACCACGGCCATTCGTGCAAATTGGGAAAAATGCGTGAAAGCCGCAAAAAAAGTGTGTACAAACGCGGAGTTTTTTGATACAATATGTGGTGCTACGTCCAAGCGTCAGTCAGAGGCCCTGGAATTGGCCCGCCGCTGTGACGCCGTGATCATTCTCGGCGATCCCAAAAGCTCCAACACCAGGCGGCTGACCCAACTCTGCGAAAGCTGCTGCCCTCTTGTGGTACAGACAGAGGGAGGGGACAAGCTGGACCAGGAGCGGTTCCGGGGCATCAAGACAC
>CAVJBM010000081.1:0-5817 GCA_963647775.1 Anaerovibrio sp. | reverse complement strand
GTCATAGCGTGAGGCAAAAAAGGCGCTGTCCATATCCACGCTCTCAAAGGTCACCAGAGGGGCGGCCGCGTCGTAGAAATTCAGGGGACGGCTCTCAGGGAACAGTCCCTGAATGGCCGCCGCCAGGGCGTCCGAGGTGAGGGGGCCGGAGGCAATGATCACATTCCCTGTCTCCGGAATGGCCGTAACCTCTCCCTCTGTCACGGTGATGAGGGGGTGGCTTCTAAGGTGCTCCGTAATCGTCCGGGAAAAGCCATAGCGGTCCACCGCCAAAGCGCCTCCCGCCTCCACCCGGTGAGCATCGGCGCAGGTCAGGATGAGGGAGCCCATGCGCCGCAGCTCCTCCTTCAGCAGGCCCACCGCGTTCTCCAGCTGGTCGGAGCGCAGGGAGTTGGAGCACACCAGCTCCGCGAAGCCGGCGCTGTGATGGGCGGGGGTCATTTTGGCGGGCTTCATCTCCCGCAGGGTGACGGGGATCCCCCGCTGGGCCAGCTGCCAGGCGGCCTCGCACCCGGCCAGGCCCGCGCCGATCACCGTGACGTTCTGCATGGTCTCTCTCATTCCTCGCTCTTGGTTTTCTTGGGGGCCGCCTTTTTGGCCGCAGGCTTCTTGGCGGCAGATCTCTTGGCCGCGGCCTTTTTCACCGGCTTCGGCTCGGCGCTCTCCGCGGCGGGGGCTCCCTCCCCCTCGGTCTTGGCGGCAGTCTTGCGGAAGCCGCCGCGCTTCTCCTCCGGGGTGAAGTTGGAGCACTTCTCGTTGATGCAGAAGGGCCGCTTGTAGCCCCGGCCCGCCTTTTTGAACATGGTCTTGCCGCACACAGGGCAGTCGTCCTTCACCGGCACGTCCCACGTCATGAAGTCGCAGTGGCGGCCGTCCTTGGCGGTGTTGAACTCGCAGCCGTAGTAGGTGTAGCCCTTCTTGGAGGTCTTTTTCAGGATGCGCCCGCCGCACAGGGGGCACTTGCCGGGCATCTCCACCACCAGGGGCTTGGTGAAGGTGCACTCCGGCCAGCCGGGGCAGGCCAGGAACCGGCCGAACCGGCCGGATTTGACCACCAGGTTGCGGCCGCAGACGTCGCACACCTCGTCGGACACCTCATCGGGGACCTTGATGCGCTCGCCGTCCAAATCCTTCTCCGCCTGCTCCAGTTCCTTGGAGAAGTCGCCGTAGAAGTCCTGCATGACCTGCTTCCAGGGCAGCTTGCCCTCCTCCACCTCGTCCAGGCGGTGCTCCATCTGGGCGGTGAAGTCGGGGTCCACGATGTCGGCGAACTTGTCCTTCATCAGGCCGGTGACCACCTCGCCCAGCGGGGTGGGATGGAGGTACTTGCCCTCCTTGACCACATACTCCCGGTCGGTGATGGTGGAGATGGTGGGGGCGTAGGTGGAGGGGCGGCCGATGCCCCGCTCCTCCAGGGCGCGGATGAGGGTGGCCTCGGTATACTGAGAGGGGGGCTGGGTGAAGTGCTGGGCGCGGGTCAGATCGTTCAGCTTCAGGCCCTCCCCCTCCTTCAGGTCGGGCAGCGGGGACTGGGGGGCCTCGTCATCCTCGTCCCGGCTCTCCTCGTAGACGGCGGTGTAGCCGCTGAACTTCACAGAGGAGTGGTTGGCCCGGAACTGATACCCGGCGGAGCCCACCTCGATGGTGACGCTGTCATACACGGCGGGGGCCATCTGGCAGGCCAGAAAACGGCTCCAGATCAGCTTGTACAGCCGGTACTGCTCGCTGGTCAGGTCCTTTTTCAGCTGCTCCGGCGTCAGGTTCACGTCGGAGGGGCGGATGGCCTCGTGGGCGTCCTGGGCGCCGCTCTTGGCCTTGAACTGCCGGGGCTGGACCGGGCAGTAGTCCTTGCCGTAGCGGGCGGAGATGAAGCCGCGGGCGGCGGCGATGGCCTCCTCCGACAGGCGGAGGGAGTCGGTACGCATATAGGTGATAAGGCCCACGGCGCCCTCGCCCTCCAGTTCGATGCCCTCATACAGCTGCTGGGCCACGGACATGGTGCGCCGGGGGGTCATGTTCAGCTTGCGGGATGCCTCCTGCTGGAGGGTGGAGGTGGTAAAGGGCGGGGCGGGATTGCGGGTCTTGTCCTGCCGCTTCACGCTGTCCACAGTAAAGGGAGACGCCTTTACGGCATCCTCCACCTTCTGCACGTCGTCCGCGCTGCCCAGCTCCTGCTTCTTGCCGGCGCTGCCGTAAAAATCCGCCTTGAAGCCGCCCAGATTTGGGGCGATGCGGGACAGGTCCGCAGACAGGGACCAGTACTCCTTGGGCTGGAAGGCGCGGATCTCCTCCTCCCGCTCCACCACCAGACGGGTGGCCACGGACTGGACGCGGCCGGCGGACAGGCCCCGGCGGATCTTCTTCCAAAGCAGCGGGGACAGCTGATAGCCCACCACCCGGTCCAGCACCCGGCGGGCCTGCTGGGCGTCCACCAGGTTCTGGTCGATGTCCCGGGGCTGGGCGATGGAATCGGTGACCACCTTGCGGGTGATCTCGTTGAAGGTCACGCGGCAGGTCTTGTCCTTGGGCACCCCCAGCACCGATTGGAGGTGCCAGGAGATGGCCTCCCCCTCGCGGTCAGGGTCGGTGGCCAGATAGACCCGCTGGCTGGACTTGGCAGCCTTGCGCAGGTCGTCGATGGTCTCTTTTTTCGCCTTGATGTCCTGATAGTCCGGCTCGAAGGTGGTCAGGTCCACCCCCAGCTTGCTCTTGGGCAGGTCCCGGACGTGGCCCATGGAGGCCTTCACCTGATAGTCCGGGCCCAGATACTTGCCGATGGTCTTTGCCTTTGCCGGGGACTCCACGATCACCAAATTCTTCTTTGCCATATCTCGATTACTCCATTTTCAATTTGCCCGCGGTGCAGAACTGCTTGCCGCTCTTCTCGGTCACGTAGCCCAGCACCTGCAGGATGGTCAGCGCCGACAGCACTCTCCGGGCGGGCAGCTGGGCGCGTTCCACCAGTTCGTCTACCCGCAGGGTGCGCCCCTCAAAGGCCAGCAGCACGGAGCACTGGTCGTCGGTGAGCTTTCCTTTACAGTCCTGCCAGTCAATATATGCGGTATCGGCGCCGCTGTCAACCACTTTTTTCTTGGGCGGCGGCTCCGGGGCCCGCTCCGTCTCCGACGCGCGCACCGCCTCGTCCACCCGCTGGCGGGCGGTCTCCGGGTGGAGAAAGTCCGGCCGGTGGAGCCGCCCGGGGAAGCGGTCGATGAACTCGCACAGCACGTCGTCGGCGTTGAGGATCAGCTTGGCGGCCCCCTCCTGGATGAGGCGGTTGGTGCCCTCGCTGTACACCGAGCCGATGGGGCCGGGCACCGCAAAGACCTCCCGGTCCTGGTCCAGGGCGTGGCCCACGGTGAGCAGCGTGCCGCCGGAGCGCTTGCTCTCCACGGCGATGACGCCCACGGACAGGCCGCTGATGATGCGGTTGCGCACCGGGAACTGCGCGCCCCGGTGAGGCGTGCCCGGCGGGTACTCCGAGATCAGGGTGCCCACCACCGACACATCCTCATACAGCGGGCGGCTGCGCCGGGGATAGATCACATCCAGCCCGCCGGCCAGCACGGACACCACGCTGCCGCCCGCCTGAAGGGCGCCCCGCACGGCGGCGGTGTCGATCCCCTCGGCCATGCCGGAAATAATGAGCGCCCCGGCCCGGGTCAGATCCATGGAGAGCCGGGTGGCGGCCTCCAGCCCGTAGGGCGTGGCGTCCCGGGTGCCCACGATGGCGATGGCCGCCTCCTGGTCGAAGGACGCCGGGCGGCCCTTCATATAGAGCACCAGCGGCGGCTGATGGATGGCGGCCAACCGCTCCGGATAGACTGCATCCTGGAGGGTCACCACCCGGATGCCCAGCCGGTCGCAGTCGCCCAGCACCCGATCCGCCTCCGCCAGGGACTTGTCCAGCAGAGACGGAATGGCCCCGGCGGGCAGGCCCTCCGCCTGCCGGTACTCCTCCTCGTCGGCAAAGTAGATGCGCTCCGGGGAGCCGAAGTATTCCAGGGCCCGGATGGCCGCCTGGCCGGCCAGCTCTCTCCGCTGGGTCAGCCAGATCCAGTATTTCAGGTTCGCCATCTGCGCACCGCCCTTCTGTTTTCTATCGTTACAGCGTCTCCCGCGCCATTTCCCACAGCACCACGCAGGCCGCCATGGCCGCGTTGAGGGACTCGCACCGCTCCCGCATGGGGATGCGCACGGTGCGGGCGCACAACTCCAGCGCCCGCTGAGACACTCCCCTGCCCTCGCTGCCGATGATGACGGCGGAGCGGGCCAGGGACACCTCCCGGGCGTCCGCGGTGTCCTCCCGCAGGGCGGTGGCGTACAGGGGGATGCTCTCCGCCGCCAGCGCCGCCGCGGCCTGATCCAGGTCCCCCTCCCACACGGGCAGGCGGAATACCGCCCCCATGGTGGCGCGGACGGTCTTTGGGCTCCAGGGGTCGGCGCAGCCGTTGCAGAGGATGAGCCCGTCCGCCCCGAAGGCGTCCGCCGTGCGCCAGATGGTGCCCACGTTGCCGGGGTCCTGCACTCCGTCCAGCACCAGATAGCGCGACCCCGTCAGCCGGTCAGGCAGCGCAAGGGGCTTTCCTTTACAGAGAAACACCACGCCCTGAGGGGTCTCCGTGTCCGCCACGGCGGCCAGCAGCCCGTCCGGCACCTCCACCAGGCGCACCCCGGCGGGGAGCTCCGGCAGCGTGGTCCCCTGCGCAAAAATCACCGTCTCCAACTCCGCGCCCCACTTCAGGGCCTCGGCCAGTAGCTTGGGGCCCTCGCCGCAGAACACCCCCTCCGCCCTGCGCTGGGCGCGCTTGCCGTTCAGCTTTCTCAGGCGGGTCACAAGGGGGTTGGTCCGGCTGGTGATCTTCTCTGCTTCCATAGCGTTCCTCCGGTAAAAAATGCGGAATATTTTAATAGTATACCACAGGAAAAAACACTTTTCAAGGCACTTGAAACCGGCGGATAAAAGGACTATAATCTGCCCAAGTCCAAACTGAACAAGGAGTGATAGTTTATGGCACATGGTACCGACCCCGCCCTGCGCCGCAGCGTGATCTATGAACTCTACGTCCGCAGCCACACGCAGGAGGGCACCTTCCGGGCGGTGGAGCCCGACCTGGACCGCATCCGCGCCCTGGGCACGGACATCGTCTGGTTCATGCCCATCCATCCCATCGGGATCGTGAACAAAAAGGGCAGCCTGGGCTGCCCCTATGCCAACCGGGACTACCGCACGGTGAACCCGGAGTACGGCACGCTGGAGGACTTTCTCCATCTGGTGGACGAGATCCATCGCCGGGGCATGAAGTGCATGATCGACGTGGTGTACAACCACACCTCCCCGGACTCCACCCTGGTGAAGGAGCACCCGGAGTTCTTCTACCGGCGGCCGGACGGCTCCATGGGAAACAAGGTGGGCGACTGGACCGACGTGGTGGACCTGGACTACGGCGAAAAGGCCCTCTGGGACTATCAGATCGAGTCCCTATGTTACTGGGCGCAGTATGTGGACGGCTTCCGCTGCGACGTGGCCAGCACGGTGCCCGCGGACTTCTGGCTGGCCGCCCGCGAGGCGGTGGAGCGGGTCCATCCCGGTATGATCTGGTTGGGCGAGAGCGTTCATCTGGACCACATCCGGGCCTTCCGGGAGCACGGCTTCTACGCTGCCACGGACACCGAGCTGTTCGACGCCTTTGACATCCTCTACCCCTACGACCTCTGGCCCCTGTACGAGGGCTGTACAAAGGGTGCGCTTCCCCTGAGCCGCTTCTTCGACGCGGTGGACATGCAGGAGGTCAGCTTCCCCACGGAGTACAACAA
>CAVJBM010000080.1:0-6901 GCA_963647775.1 Anaerovibrio sp. | reverse complement strand
TTCTGGCACACTTCACTGGCCGTTTCAATCCGGCCTATTGTTTGACGCTTACGTATAAGGAAAGAAAAGCACCGGGGCGTCATCTGCCTCGGTGCTTTTCCTTTCGTTTCTGCTGTCTGAGGTCGTAGCGGCGCTGCCGTTCGGCTTCCCGCTGCTCCCGGCTCACGGTCTGCTTCGCCAGCTTGCCCGCTTCCCGCTGGAGCCGCAGGGCCTCCTGGGACTTGGTCCCCACCCCTGTGCTGCCGGAGCGCCTGCGCAGTTCCCGCTGCACACGCTTGGGACCGGCCGTCTCCCGCTTTACGACCACTTCCACAGCCGGACTGAACCTAAGCCGACCGTAGTGCTTCAGGACGAAGTCCCAGACCTCGCAGTCCCTTGGCTCCGCCCCAAATGTGACCTTGCAGACCGATAGTCTGCCGCCCTCGATCCGTTCGAATACGCCAACCCAGAACGGATCCTCAAAAAACACCGTCAGCTTTCCGATACTTTCGTCCATCACGAAACCCTCCTGAAACAGATCCCGCAGGAACGGACGACCCGGAGGGGAAGGTTACTTACCTGCGCCCAAGGGCACAGACGGCTGGGCTACCTACCAGTTCTGGCACGCCCCGGAGGGCGCGCGTTGCGTTTTTATCCTGCGTTTTTATATCACACGCTGCCGCGCGGGATACCGAGTTGACGGCCCTTATTTTGCCGTGTCCCGCTTGCGGCAGAGGTAGACGTCCAGCTTCTCCTTCATGCTGTCGGGCATCTCCCGCTTCACCGGGCAGTGGGCGGCGTTGGCCATGCGGTCGGCAAAGGTCGCCAGGAAGGCGCAGTCCGCCGCCATCTGCGCCCCGCTCATGACGGCCAGGGTGTCGTAGCTGTTGTGGATGGTGGCGGTGTTTTCCGGGGCGATGCGGGCAAAGGACACGGCGGGGACGCCCCCGTCGGCAAAGGGGGTGGAGTCGCTGGAGTAGACCCCCTGCCGCGCCTTGATGCCGAAGCCCTCCTCCGCGGCCAGGTACTCGATGTAGTGGACCAGCCGCTCCTCACCGGTCACGCAGGCGATGAAGCCGCCCATCAGGCAGCCGATCATGTCCAGATTGACGTTGAGAACGATGTGCTTCAGGTCCTCCTTATGGGCCTCGCAGTAGGCCTTGGAGCCCAGCAGGCCCCGCTCCTCGCTGCCGCACCAGATGAAGCGCAGGCCGTAGCGATGGGGGTGGTTTTTGAAGTGCTCCGCCAGGTACAGCAGGCCCACGCTGCCGGACATGTTGTCGTAGGCCCCCTGGGAGAGGGAGGTGGAGTCGTAATGGGCGGTAAAGGCGATGAGTTCCGGGCACTCGCCGGGCAGATCCAGCACCACGTTGCGGGACTCCCCCTTGTACTCCGCCTGCCGCAGGGTGATCTTGGCGGTCTTGGCGCCGCTGCGCACCAGCTCGATGGCGTCCTTGGCGTTGATGTTCACGCCGGGGATCTTGCGGCCCTTGCTGACGTAGCTGCGCAGCTCCCGCTGGTCGATATCCCGGTCGGCGTAGTTGGCGTTGCCGTCAAAGGTGATAAAGCCCACAGCGCCGTTGTCCACCATGTCCTGGTACTTCCAGTAGCCCATGTAGCCATCCGACAGGACGATCGTCCCTTTGCACCGGGCCAAGGAGCCCTCATCCAGGCTGGTCAGGTAGTACAGCGGGGCCTCCACCTCGCCCTCGCCGGCGCAGAGGTAGCCCTTGCAGGGGATGGAAACTCCGTCGGCCAGCAGCACCGCCTCGTGGATGTCCGCCATGTCCACCTCAAAGGGCTCCAGCTCCGCCTTGAAACCAAGCTCGGCGCAGCGGGCCATCAGATACTCGGCGCAGCGCAGTTCCTCCCCGCTGCCGCCGGTGCGGATGTAGGCGGTATCCTGAAAGACCTGCATGATCTGTTTTTCGTCCATAATGCTCTCTCCTATAAAGTGTTTTTATTTTACCGACAGCCCGGCCCAGTCGTTTGACCGGGCCGGGCTGTGAGATCACTCGTTTCTGCCCGGCATGTTCCACGCATGGTGGTCCGTGTGGAGCAGGTGGTGGGACTTCTCCCCCAGGGGCTTTTCGAGGTACTCGCGGTACAGGCTCTGTACCTCCGGGTTCTCGTGGGAAAAGCGGAGGTCAGCCTTCCGATCCAGGTCCCACAGGATGCTGCCTCGGGCGGAGGCCAACTCCTGCCCCTCGTGGATGGGCTGCCCGCCGCCGCCGGCACAGCCGCCGGGGCAGGCCATGACCTCTACAAAGTCGTACTGCACCCGGCCGGCGGACAGCGCCTCCATCAGGGCCCGGGCGTTGGCCAGGCCGCTCACTGCTGCCACACGCAGTTCCCCTGCGCCGGGGATGGTGAACACCGCCTCCCGCCAGGGCCGGTCCCCCCGGACCTGAGCAAAGGCATCCGGGTCCGGGTTCTCCCCTGTGACCAGGTAGTAGGCGCTGCGCAGGGCCGCGTCCATCACGCCGCCGGTGGCGCCGAAGACCACCGCCGCGCCGGTGCCGGTGCCCAGAGGGCTGTCAAAGGGGACCTCCGGCAGGTCGGTGGGCACGATGCAGTCGCTGCGGAACAGGCGGTTCATCTCCCGGGTGGTGAGCACCACGTCCACATCCCGGTCGCCGCAGGCGTCCTTCATGGTGGGGAGCTCGCACTCCGCCTTTTTGGCGGTGCATGGCATGATGGACACCACAAAGATCTTGTGAGGGTCCTTCCCCAGCTTTTCGGCAAAGTAGCTTTTGGCCACCGCGCCGAACATCTGCTGGGGGGACTTGGCGGTGGAGAGGCTGCCCACCCAGTCGGGGTACTGGGACTTGAGGAAGCGCACCCAGCCCGGGCAGCAGGAGGTGAACATGGGCCAACGGTGCCCGTCCCGATGGGTCAGCCGCTCCAGCAGCTCGCTCCCCTCCTCCATGATGGTGAGGTCGGCGGTAAAATTGGTGTCGAACACATAGTCGAAGCCGATGCGCTTGAGGGCCGCCGCGATGCGGCCCACGCTGCCGGTCTCGCTGTCCAGGCCGAAGCTTTCCGCCCAGGCGGCCCGCACGGCGGGGGCCACCTGCACCACGGTAGTGAACTCCGGGTCGGCCAGGGCACGCAGGGCCAGGTTGGTGTCGTCCCGGGCGGTGAGGGCCCCGGTGGGGCAGTGGGTCACGCACTGACCGCAGTAGGTGCAGTCCGTGTACTTCAGCGCCCGGTTGTAGGAGACGTCCACCGTGGTGCGCGCGCCGGTGCCGGCCACGTCCCAGATGTTCATGCTCTGGAGCTTGTCGCACACCTGAACGCAGCGCATACACTTGATGCACTTGCTGGCCTCCCGCACCACGGGAGCCCCCAGGTCCACCCGGGAGCGCTCCGGCTGCACCGGGTAGGGCTGGAAGTGGATGTTCAGGTCATGGGACAGCTTCTGCAGCTCGCAGTTCTGGCTGCGGACGCAGACGGTGCAGTTGGAGTCGTGCTGGGACAGGATCAGGCGCAGATTGGTCTTTCTGGCCTGGCGGACCCGGTTGGTGTTGGTGCGGATCACCATGCCGTCATACACCTTGCTGTTGCAGGCGGGGATGAGCCGCTCGGCCCCCTCCACCTCCACCACGCACATGCGGCAGGCGGCGATCTCGTTCAGGTCCTTGAGATAGCAGAGGTGCGGGATGGGGATGCCGTTGGCCTGGGCGGCTTCCAGAATGGAGCATCCCTCCGGGACAAAGAGGGCGCGCCCGTCGATCGTGATGTTTACCATTTGTCCACTCGCCCTCCCTTGAAGTTTCCGTAGCCGAAGTGGTCGCAGCGCAGACAGCGGGAGGCCTCCTGAAGGGCCTCCTCCTCCGTCAGGCCGCACTCGCTGCAGAAGAAGTCGCGCTTGCGCTCGGCTGCCTCCCGCTCTGTGCAGTTGACCCGGCCCTTGGGCTTGAGCAGGTTATAGCCCGCGTCGGGCACCTGCACGTCAGCCACGATCTCGTGGTGGAAGCCCAGATATTCGTCGATATTGGCCGCCGCGGCCTTGCCCGCGGCGATGGCCCGGATCACCGTGGCCGGGCCGGTGACGCAGTCGCCGCCGGCAAACACGCCCTGGAGGTCCGGCAGCTGGGTGCTGGAGTCCGCCAGCAGCGTGCCGCCCCGCTGGATGCGGATGCCGGTCTGCTCGAAGCCGTGGGTCTCGATGCCCTGGCCCACCGCCATAATGATGATGTCCGCGGGGATGCGGTGCTCCGGCACGTTGGCCGCCGAGGGGCGGGGCCGGCCCTGGCCGTCCACCTCGCCGATGACCTGGGGCTGGGTCCAGAGGGCCGCCACACTGCCGGCGGCGTCCGCCTCGATGCGCAGGGGGGCCTGGAGGGTCAGCAGCTCGGCACCCTCCGCCACGGCGCCCTCCACCTCCTCCTGCAGGGCGGTCATATCCTCCCGGCGGCGGCGGTAGACGCAGGTCACCTTCCTGGTGCCCAGGCGGATGGAGGACCGGGTCACGTCCATAGCCACGTTCCCGCCGCCGATGACCACCACGTCCATGCCGGTGAAGTCCGGCAGCTCATCGTCGCCGATGCGGCGCAGCAGCTCCACAGCGGAGATGACGTTCCGGCTGTTTTCGCCCTCGATGCCCACCTTTTTGTCCGTGTGGGCGCCGATGGAGATGTAAAGGCAGTCGTACTGCCGCTGAAGCTCGTCAAAGCTGATGTCCGTGCCGACGTTGACGCCGGTATGCACCTCGATCCCCAGGGAGAGGATGGAGCGCACCTCGTCCTTCAGGATGTCCCGGGGCAGCCGGTAGCTGGGGATGCCATAGCGCAGCATACCGCCCAGGTGCTGCTGCCGTTCGTACACGGTCACCTTGTGGCCCATGAGGGCCAGATAGTAGGCCGCGGACAGGCCGCCCGGGCCGCCGCCCACCACCGCCACGGTCTTGCCCGTGGGCTCGGCGCAGACGGGCTGCGGGACCTTGCCCGCGTGGTCCACCGCGTAGCGCTTCAGGCCGCGGATGTTGATGGCGTCGTCCACCATGTTCCGGCGGCAGCGGGCCTCGCAGGGGTGCTCGCAGATATAGGCGCAGGCGGAGGGGAAGGGATTGTCCTTGCGGATGAGGCGCACCGCGTCGGCGCAGCGGCCCTCCTTCACCAGGCCCACGTAGCCGGGCACATCCACCCCCGCGGGACAGAGGGCCACGCAGGGCACCGGGTTTTTCAGCCCGCCCAGGCAGCGATGGTGCAGGATGTGCTCCTCATAGTCCTCCCGGAAGCCCTTCAGCCCCACCAGGATCATCTGGGCCGCGTCGATGCCGATGGCGCAGTCCGCCGTGTCGGCAATGACCTGGGCCGTCTGCTCGATGCGGGCCAGGATACGGAGGTCGGGCTCCCCCTCCAGCACCTCCCGGAGCATGTTGATCAGCTGCCCCAGGCCGATCCGGCAGGGCACGCACTTGCCGCAGCTCTGGGCGTGGCAGTGGTTGAGGAAATTCAGCGCCATGTCCACCGGGCACAGGCCCGGAGGGCTGGCCGCAATGCGGCGCTCCATATTGCGGTAGAGTTCCTCCACCACGCCCTGGGCTTTCCCGGGGGTCTTTACTTCCAGTCTGCTCATGGTCCCACCTCAAATTTTGCTGTTTTCCGAAGGGGCGCTCCGGATGCGGGGGCGCTTATTCCCCTCTTCCCTGCTCCCAGCGCCAGGAATCCCGGCACATGTCCTCCAGGGTCTTTTCCGCCCGCCAGCCCAGCAGCTGCTCCGCCCGGCGGGTGTCCGCGTAGTACTCCGGCAGGTCGCCGGGGCGGCGGGGGTCGTTCTGGCAGGGGATGGCCACGCCGTTGGCCTGCTCGAAGGCATCCACCACCTGGCGGACGCTGAAGCCCCGGCCGGTGCCCAGATTCACCGGCAGCGCGCCGGTATGGGCCCTGGCGTAGGTCAGGGCGGCGGCATGGCCCCGGGCCAGGTCCGCCACGTGGATGTAGTCCCGGACGCCGGTGCCGTCCACCGTGGGATAGTCCGTGCCGAACACGTGGAGCACCGGGCGGATGCCGGCAGCCACCTGGGTGATGTAGGGCATCAGATTATTGGGGATGCCGTTGGGCCGCTCCCCCAGCAGGCCGCTCTCATGGGCGCCGATGGGGTTGAAGTAGCGCAGCAGGATCACCGACAGGTCCGGGTCGGCCGCCGCGGCGTCCAGCAGGATGCGCTCGATCATGAATTTGGTCCAGCCGTAGGGGTTGGAGCAGCCGCCGGCCTCCATCTCCTCCGTATAGGGAACGGGATTCTTCGTGCCGTACACCGTGGCGGAGGAGCTGAAAATAAACCGCTTGCAGCCGTGGGCCGCCATAGTCTCCAGCACCGTGAGGGCGGTGTCCAGATTGTTGCGGTAGTAGCGCAGGGGCTGGGCCACCGACTCCCCCACCGCCTTGTACCCGGCAAAGTGAATGACCGCCTCGATCTCACGGGCGGCGAAGATCCGCTCCATGGCCGTCCGGTCGGCGGCATCCGCCTGGTAAAAGACCGGCCGGCGGCCCGTGATGGTCTCGATGCGGTCGATCACGTCGGCGCTGCTGTTGGAGAGGTCGTCCACGATGACCACGCTCTCTCCCCTGTTCAGAAGTTCCACCGCCGTGTGGGAACCGATATACCCGGCGCCGCCGGTCAGTAAGATCTCTGCCATAATCTCGTTCTCCCTTTCCCTGATCATAATCTTTTATTAGTGTAGCACACCTTAGTATGACATAAAAGCAGCCCAATGTAAACGATTACTTTCCGGTAAGTCCGAGTTCTGACAGTCGGCTCAGGATTTTGTTTCTTTCAGTTCGAATTTTGCGGCGCACAGCAGCATCAGAAGCCCAGCCGCGACCTGGAACACGCCGTAGAACCAATAGAGCCGCACGCCGAGGCCGGGGGCCTGTACCGCCGCTTCGGAGGAATATCCGGCAAAGTCCAGCAC
>CAVJBM010000079.1:0-7034 GCA_963647775.1 Anaerovibrio sp. | reverse complement strand
CCAGGAAGAAGCGGTCGATGCCGGTGGCAGCGGCGATGTCGGCGGGGGTGATCCCCCGGCGGAGCAGCTCGGCGATCATAAACAGCCTGTCGTCGGTGGCCTGGGCGATGTACTCCATCAGCTGGGGCACGTCCATGGCCTCCGCCTTGGCGGAGAACAGGTGATAGGCGCCGATCTCCAGGGAGCGGACGGCCTTCAGCAGGCTCTCCTCGAAATTGCGGCCCACGCTCATGATCTCGCCGGTGGCCTTCATCTGGGTGGACAGGCGGTTGCTGGCGCTGACGAACTTGTCGAAGGGGAAGCGGGGCATCTTGGTGACCACGTAGTCCAGCGCCGGCTCAAAGCTGGCGGGGGTGTTGGGCAGCATGATCTCGTCCAGGGTGAGGCCCACGGCGATCTTGGCGGACACCCGGGCGATGGGGAAGCCGCTGGCCTTGCTGGCCAGGGCAGAGGAGCGGGACACCCGGGGGTTGACCTCAATGACATAGTACTGGAAGGAGTTGGGGTCCAGGGCGAACTGCACATTGCAGCCGCCCTCGATCTTCAGGCTGCGGATGATCTTCAGGGCGCTGCTGCGCAGCATCTGATACTCTCTGTTGGTCAGCGTCTGGCTGGGGCAGACCACGATGGAGTCGCCGGTGTGGACGCCCACGGGGTCCAGATTTTCCATGTTGCAGACGGTGATGGCGGTGTCGTTGGCGTCCCGCATGACCTCGTATTCGATCTCCTTGTAGCCCTTCACGCTCTTCTCCACCAGCACCTCATGGACGGGGGAGAGCTCCAGCGCGTTGGCCATGAGGGCGGCGCAGGCCGTCTCGTCGTCGGCAAAACCGCCGCCGGTGCCCCCCAGGGTGAAGGCCGGGCGCAGCACCACGGGGTAGCCGATCTCCCCCGCGGCGGCAAGGCCCTCTTCCAGAGTCTTGGCGATGCGAGAGGGGCACACCGGCTCGCCGATCTCCTCGCAGAGGGCCTTGAACAGCTCCCGGTCCTCCGCCCGCTCGATGCTCTCGCAGCTGGTGCCCAGCAGCTCCACGCCGCACTCCCGCAGCACTCCCTTGCGCTCCAGCTGCATGGCCAGGTTCAGGCCGGTCTGCCCGCCCAGGCCGGGGATGATGGCGTCGGGCCGCTCATAGCGGATGATCTTGGCGGTGTATTCCAGGGTCAGGGGCTCCATGTAGACCTTGTCGGCGATGGTGCAGTCGGTCATGATGGTGGCGGGGTTGGAGTTGCACAGGACCACCTGGTAGCCCTCTTCCTTCAGGGCCAGGCAGGCCTGGGTGCCCGCGTAGTCGAACTCGGCGGCCTGCCCGATGACGATGGGGCCGCTGCCGATGACCATGATCTTTTTCAAATCCGTTCTCTTAGGCATTGTGATTCCCTCCAAACCGCTCCATCTCAAGGGTGAACTGCCGGAACAGGTAGCCGCTGTCCTCCGGGCCGGGGGCGCTCTCCGGGTGGTACTGGACGGAGAACACGTGATCCTTTTCGCAGCGGAGGCCCTCTACTGTGCCGTCCAGCAGATTCACATGGGTGATCTCCAATCCGGTGCCCGCCACGGAATCGGTGTCCACGGCGTAGCTGTGGTTCTGGGAGGTGATCTCCACCTTCCCGGTGAGCAGATTCTTCACCGGGTGGTTGCCGCCCCGGTGGCCGAACTTCAGCTTATAGGTCCTGGCGCCGTAGGCCAGGGCGATCATCTGGTGGCCCAGGCAGATGCCGAAAATGGGCAGCCTGCCCCGCAGCCGGCGCACCAGCTCGATCACCGGCTTCACATCCTCCGGGTCGCCGGGGCCATTGGAGAGGAACAGCCCGTCCGGGGCGGAGCGCAGGACCTCCTCGGCGGTGGCGTCGTGGGGGAACACGGTCACGTCGCAGCCCATCCGGTTCAGGGAGCGGATGATGTTCAGCTTCACGCCGCAGTCGATGGCCGCCACGTGGAAGCGGGGCTCCCGGGCGGGGGAGGGCCATGGCTTTTTCGTGGACACCAGCTCCACGGCGTTGTGGGGCACCGGGGCGGCCTTCAGCCTGGCCAGCCCCTCCTCCACGGTGGTGTTTATCCCCGTGAGCAGGCCCCGGCGGCTGCCGTGGGCGCGGATGCTGCGGGCCAGCCTGCGGGTGTCCACCCCCTCCAGGCCGGGGATGCCGTACTGCGCCAGCCAGTCGGAGAGGCTGCGCCCGCTGCGGAAGTTGGAGGGCAGGGGGTTGTACTCGCCCACCACCAGGCCGCCGAGGGTGGGGATCACCGTCTCGCTGTCGTCCCGGTTGATGCCGTAGTTGCCCATGAGGGGGTAGGTCATCACCACCGTCTGAAAGGTGTAGGAGGGGTCGGAGACGATCTCCTGATAGCCCGCCATGGAGGTGTTGAACACCACCTCGCACACCCGCTCGCAGTCCGCGCCGAAGCCGTAGCCCCGGTACTCGCTGCCGTCCTCCAAAATCAGTTTTCTGTCGAATTTTCTTGCCATATCAGCTTTCCTCCGTAAACCGTCGCCATGCACCTGCCGTAGACCGTCCAACCGGCGAAGGGGGTGCTCTTTCCTTGGGACACGAACCGCGCGGGGTCGATGGACCAGGGCTCCCGCACGTCAAATACCGTATAATCCTCCCCGCTCAGGGGGATGCCGAAGCGCGCCCTGGGGTTGGTGCACATCAGCTGGCACAGCCGCTCCGGCGAGAGCAGGCCGGACCTTACCAGCCGGGTGTACAGCACGGGGAAGGCGGTCTCCAGCCCGGTGATGCCGAAGGCGCTGCCTGCCAGGCCGCGGCTCTTCTCCTCGGTGCTGTGGGGGGCGTGGTCGGTGGCGATCATGTCCACCGTGCCGTCGGCGATTCCCTCCAGCAGAGCCTCCCGGTCGCGCTCGTCCCGGAGGGGCGGGTTCATTTTGAAGCGGCCGTCCTCCTGCAGGTCCCGGTCGGAGAGGACCAGATAGTGGGGCCCCGTCTCGCAGGTGACGTCCACGCCGCTCCTTTTCGCCTGCCGGATGAGCTCCACGCTCTCCTTGGCGGAGATGTGGCACACATGGTAGCGGACGCCGGTCTCGGCGGCCAGGTCCAGGTCGCGCTCGATCTGCCGCCACTCGCTCTCCGAGCAGATCCCCCGGTGGCCGTGGGCCCCGGCGTACCGGCCGTCGTGGATGTACCCGCCGCGGAGCAGAGTATTGTCCTCGCAGTGGGCAGCGATGATTTTGTTCAGGGCTTTGGCCCGCTGCATGGCCTCCCGCATGAGCCCCCGGTCCTGCACGCCCTTCCCGTCGTCGGAGAAGGCGCAGACATAGGGGGCCATGCTCTCCAGGTCGGCCAGCCGCTCGCCGCCCTCACCCACGGAGATGGCCCCGTAGGGGAGAACGGTCTGCACCGCGTCCCGCCGGATGAGGTCCAGCTCCCGCTCCAGATGGGGCAGACTGTCCGGCACCGGGTCCAGGTTGGGCATGGGGCACAGGGCGGTATAGCCGCCCGCCGCCCCCGCCAGGCTGCCGGAGCGGATGCGCTCCTTATAAGAAAATCCCGGCTCTCTGAGATGAACGTGAACATCACAGAGACCGGGAAAAATCAAATATTCATCTGAAACAACGGGAGAAACACCACCGCCCAGCCGGAAACGGTCCAGCAGGGGACGGAGCGCGCTGTCATGGGTCTTTCCTGCGCAGAGGTACATATGGCGGCCTCCTTTCCTTGGGCATAAATAATGATCCTGCCGGACAGACAGGATCCATGCCGCGGGGGCGCGCCCCGCGCGTGAGGCAGAGGACCGGTCTGCCGTGCTTGTTTCGCGGTATTTTATCATACTTTTCCGGCCCTGTCAACACCGTCCGGACGGTTTTTTGCTGTGAAAAAACTGACCCCCTTCTCAATCGGGAAGGGGGTCAGGCGCGCGGTTCAGCAGATCGTCCATTCCGTACAGACCGGGGGCCCGGCCGGCCAGGAACCGGGCCGCCCGAAGGGCCCCGGCGGCGAACACTGCGCCGCTGTCCGCCCGGTGGGTGAACTCCAGCACCTCGTGCTCCCCGGCGAAGAGCACCGTGTGCTCCCCGGCCACGGTGCCCGCCCGCACGGAGCAGACCGGGCAGCCCAGCGCCCCGGTCAGCAGCAGGGCGGTGCCGCTGGGGGCGTCCAGCTTGCCCCGGCGGTGGCGCTCGATAACGGCGGCGTCATACCCGGCCAGCAGCCCGCGGGCCTGTATGCTCAGCCTTTGCAGGGCGTAGGCTCCCACGGAGAGGTTGGCCGCCCGAAGGATGGGGATACGCTCCGCCGCGGCGCGGATGGCATCCTCCTGGGCCGGGCTGTAGCCGGTGACGGCCAGCACCGCCGGCATGGCCCGGTCCAGACAGCCCGCCAGCACGGACTCCAGCGCCTCCGGACGGGAGAAGTCCACCAGAACGTCCGCCCCGGCGGAACAGGCGGCCAGGGAGCGGAACACCGGAAAGCCGTCTCCGGGGCGGCCCTGGGGATCAATGCCGGCGGCCACGGCGGCGTCCGTCCGGCCCCGGCAGTACTGGACCAGCTGCCGGCCCATGCGGCCGTGACAGCCGGAGAGCAGCAGCCGCAACATCACAGCTCGTGCTCCGCCAGCACCTGCCGCAGCAGCTTCAGGTGGGCCGGGGAGGGGGGACACAGGGGCAGCCGCGGCAGGCCCACCTCCATGCCCAGCAGCTTCATGGCGGCCTTCACCGGAATGGGGTTCACCTCGATAAACAGGGCGTCCATCAGGTCGGCGTAGGCGGTCTGGAGCCGGGCGGCGGCGGGGAAGTCCCCCTCCAGGCACAGATGGCTCAGCCGCACCATGACCTCCGGCACCAGGTTGCACGCCACGGAGACCACTCCCTTTGCCCCCAGGGCCATCATGGGCACCACCTGGTCGTCGTTGCCGGACCAGACGGTGAAGTCCGGCGGGCAGAGGGCCAGGGTGTGGGTGATGAGGGAAAAGTCCCCGGACGCCTCCTTCACGCCGTTGATGCGGGGGTCCCGGGCCAGGGCGGCATAGGTCTCCGCCGTGCAGGACAGGCCCGTGCGGCCGGGGACGTTGTAGAGGATGATGGGCAGGTCCACCTGCTCCGCCACCGTCTCATAGTGCCGCAGGAGCCCCTCCTGGGTGGCCTTGTTGTAGTAGGGCGTCACCAGCAGCAGGGCGTCCGCCCCCAGGGCCTGGGCCTGGAGAGACGCCTCGGCGGCCCTGGCCGTGGAGTTGCTGCCCGTCCCGGCGATCACCGGCACCCGACCGCCGACCTGGTTGACGCAGAAGTCGATGAGGGCCGCCCGTTCCCGGTCGGTGAGGGTGGCGCTCTCGCCGGTGGTGCCGCAGACGCACAGGGCGTCCGCCCCGGCGGCCAGCTGGCTCTCGATCAATTGGGCAAATACATCGTAGTTGACGCCGCCGCTTTCGTGGAAGGGAGTGACCAGCGCCGGGCAGACGCCGGTAAAGACCGGGCTTCGCATAAAAGCACCCTTTCATCCGCTTGAATATGGTTCTTTGGTGAAAGGGCAGGGCAGATTCAGCGGTCCATGTACCCCTCGGCGCACAGCAGCTCGGCCAGCAGCACCGCGCCGCCGGCGGCCCCCCGCAGGGTGTTGTGGGACAGGGAGACGAACTTGTAGTCGTACTGGGTGTCGGGGCGGAGGCGGCCGATGCTCACGGCCATGCCGCCCTCCAGATCCCGGTCCAGCCTGGCCTGGGGGCGGTCGGGCTCCTCAAAGTAGTGGAGGAACTGCTTGGGGGCGGTGGGGAGGTCCAGCTCCTGCGCCCGGCCCTTGAAGGTACGCCACGCCTCCTTCATCTGCTCCATGGTGGGCTTGGTCCTGAAGGTGACGAAGGCGGCGGCGGTGTGGCCGTTGGACACGGGCACCCGCAGGCACTGGGCGGTGATGGCGGGCTCGTCGGCGTTGACGATCACGCCGTTCTCCACCTTGCCCCACACCTTCAGGGGCTCCTGCTCGCTCTTCTCCTCCTCACCGCCGATGTAGGGGATGAGGTTATCCACCATCTCCGGCCAGGTCTCGAAGGTCTTGCCCGCGCCGGAGATGGCCTGATAGGTGCACACCAGGATCTTCTCGATGCCGAAGGAACGCAGGGGAGAGAGGGCGGGCACATAGCTCTGGATGGAGCAGTTGGACTTGACGGCGATGAAGCCGCGTTTGGTGCCCAGGCGCCCGCGCTGGGCGGGGATGACGGCCAGGTGCTCCGGGTTGATCTCGGGGATGACCATGGGCACATCGGGGGTCCAGCGGTGGGCGGAGTTGTTGGACACCACCGGGCACTCGGCCTTGGCGTAGGCCTCCTCCAGCGCGCGGATCTCCTCCTTCTTCATGTCCACGGCGGAGAACACGAAGTCCACCATGCCGGCGATCTTCTCCACGTCGTCCGCGGCGCTCATGAGGATCAGGTCCCGGGCCTCCTCGGGCACGGGGACGTCCATGGCCCAGCGGCCCGCCACGGCGTCCTCATACCGCTTGCCGGCAGAGCGGGGGCTGGCCGCGATGACCGTCAGCTGGAACCAGGGGTGCCCGGCCAGCAGGGTGACGAACCGCTGACCCACCATGCCCGTGCCGCCGATGACGCCTACCTTGTACTTTTTCATAGGAATGACCTCCTGCACCCGCCGAAGCCTGACCAAAAGATGGAGTTGCCAGAGGGCGGGTTATGTAATATAATGAGATGATCTGTCCGAACCGGACAGAGGATGCTGAAATAATAGCATTTACGAGTTAAAGTGTCAATCCTCCCGGAATACCAGAGAAATGGAGCGTGCCATGAAACAGACCACACGGAAGCTGATCGCCCTTTTGCTGCTGCTGGCCCTGCTGTGCCAGGGGGCCTACGCCGCCGAAGGGGAGAGCGAGCACCAGACCACGGACGTCCCCGCTGCCAGCAGCGAGCCCGCCGAGCCGGCAGGGGAGGACCCGGCCGCTTCGGAGGAGCCCTCCGCTGAGCCCACGGCGGACCCCGGCGAGGAGCCTGCGCCGGAGCCCGTGGAGGAGCCCGGCTTGGAGTGCACGGTGATCCGCGTGGGACTCTATTACGGCAGCGACGCCCTGGACGG
>CAVJBM010000078.1:0-7226 GCA_963647775.1 Anaerovibrio sp. | reverse complement strand
CCCGCTGACGATGTTGTGAGTTCCGCACGGGCGGGTTTCACTGCCCAAGCCCGGATGGAGGTCACCACGGCCATGGGCTGCTGGCCCTGCTATGAGGTCAAGAAGGCGGCGGACGGCATCCTTTCTCTGGCGGAACGATACCCGGAAGCCTATCAAGACGCCGCCGCACACAGCCAGCCGTTCATTGATAGCCTTGCCGGATTGAGTGACCGGGAGAAGGTGCGGCAGATCGCCTTCTATGCGGCGGATCATCTCACCTATGACGCCAGCCGGACCTCCACACCCCGCACTGTCTTGAGTTCGGATGGCGTCCAGCCGGGCAACTGCACCTCCTACGCCTTCTGCGTCCAGTTTCTGTGCCAGATGGCCGGGCTCCCCTGCGTGCGGGCGTACAGCGAGAGCCACATGTGGGTACAGGTGTGGGTGGACGGCCAGTGGTGGAACGTGGACGCCACCGGGCTCAGCGGCGTGGAGCCGAGCGTGCGGGGCCTGTTCGCCGTCCTGTTTTCCGAAGAGGAGCGGGCCGGGTACGGCAGCGCCTACCAGATCAAAAATGAAGCCCTGCTGGACCTGTCCCGGCAGCTCACCCTCGAACTTACAAAGTAACAACACACATTTACACGAACAGCATCGCTTCGGCGGTGCTGTTCTCATTTTGAAGGAGGAATTTTAATGCGAAGAAAATCGATCCGCAGCCGGGTGACGGCGCTGCTGCTGGCGGCGGCGCTGGCACTGTCCCTGCTGCCGCTGCCGGCCATGGCGGCCTCGGTGGGGGACGGCAGCAAGACCGCCTCCGTGTCCCTCGGCCCTCATCGGAACTACCTCACCACCACCGCCGGGACCAGACTGAGCGCATGGCAGTACCAGTACAAGACCAACGACAGCATTACCGGCCCGGCGTGGTGTATCAACTACGGGCTGGACTTCACCGGGGCCAGCCTGCCCATTGTGGGCAAGTACTACGCCAGCCCCCGGACCGCCGGCGTGGTGGCCAACGGCTACCCACAGCACACGCTGGACACCTTTCTGGAGCTCTACCTTAGCAAGAACCCCATTCTGGCCGGACTGAGCGAGGCGGAGTACGCCTATGCCACCCAGGTGGCGGTGTGGGCCTCCCTGGGGCAGATCTCCGTGGACGGCGTGGCCTACACCTCCGGTGGCCGGGAGCGGCTGGCCCAGCCGGAAGACGACACCACCCAGCTTCGGGTGTTTCGGGCGGTGCAGTTGATCCTCAAGGCAGCCCAAAGCTGGGACCGGGTATTCCAGACGGGGATGTATATCCGTCTGGAGGAGGACGCCCTGGGCGGCAATCTGGCCCTGCCGGGGAGCATGACGCTGGAGGCGGTGGCGGATCAAGCCCTGTACGGCTTCAAGCTGGAGCTCATCAACGGCCGCAGCTACTACACCAGAGAATACACCTTCGCCTCCGCCACCTCCACCTACTATTCCGATTACACCCTCGCCCTCTGGGCGGACGGCGCTCCGGAGGGCACCATCTACACCGACCTGTCCAACAGAGAGCTTGCCCGCGGGACCTTCCGGGAGCAGGCGGTGTGGGTGCTCCCCACCGAGGGGCGGCGGACGGAGCTCAACGACAACCTGCGGGAATGGGCCGGCCGGGCCAAGCTGTGTATCCCGGCGGACAGTGCACCCAGCGCCGGAGAGATCACCCTGCGGTGCGGGGCCTACGTCATGCAGTACAACATCTATCTGGCCAACAACGAGAACGCCCGGCAGCAGAGTTATCTGCTGGCCGATCCCAGCAAGGGCGTCCTTACGGCGGACGCCGTGCTCTCCTGGGGCAGCGAACTGACGCAGGTTGGGAACCTGCTGGTGACCAAGACCAACGGCACCGGCATGGGGCTGGCCGGGGCCGAGTTCGTCCTCACCGGCACGGATGGCTCCCGGCGGACGGGCACGGCCAACGTCGAGGGGAAGCTTGCCTTTGAAGGGCTGGACCCCGCGGTGACCTACACCCTCACGGAGACCAAGGCCCCGGCGGGGTACGGACTGGCAGAGCCACAGACTGTGCGGATCACCGCCGCCCGCACTACCTACATCACGGTGAAGGATTCCGTGGAGAAGCAGCTCACCGTCCGCAAGACGGACGCGCAGAACGGCTATTCGCTGATGGGGGCGGTCATCCGGTTCGAGCAGATCGACGGTGGCTTTACCACCACCCGCACCACAGACCATGCGGGGCTGATCTGCCTCAGCGCCGATGAACTGCCTATCGGCAGTTATAAGGTCTATGAGGTGTCCGCCCCGGAGGGCTATCTGGTGGACAGCCAGCCGCAGACCGTCCATTGGGACGGGCTGCGGGATGTGGAACTGCGCTTTACCAACGTCCGCAAGCCGACGCTGATCCTCTACAAGTGCGACCGGGACAGCGGCCGGGCCCTGCAGGGGGCGGTTCTGGAGGTCTATCGGGACGGAACCCTGGTGACCACGGTCACCACCAACAATAGCGGCCTGGCCTATGTTTCTGATGTCACGGAGGGTTACTACACCGTGCGGGAGAAGGCGGCCCCGGAGGGCTATCTGACCGATGACACCGAGCACGGCATTTATATCGACCCCTATGATCCGGCCACCGCCGACGATCCCCGGCTGGTGATCACCAACCGGGCCAAGCCCGGCCTGCGGATCGTCAAGTATGACCGCAAGACCATGCAGGTCATGTCCGGGGTCACCTTTGAGATCTGGCGGGACGGCGTTTCTCTCGGCAAATATCAGACGGACGAGCAGGGGGAGATCTTACTGGCGGACATCACTCCCGGCACCTACCGGGCCATGGAGGTGGATACTGGCAGCGACGGGCACATTCTGGACACCGCCCCGCAGGAGATCGAATTAAAGGCCGGGGACGGCATCCGGGAACTGCTGTTCTTCAACGACCAGAAGCCCGGTATGCGGCTCATCAAGGTGGACAGCGCCGACCCCGGCAAGGTGATCCCCAACGCCGTGTTCGAGATCAAGTCCGTCAAGGGCGACTATGGCCCGCAGGAATTTACCACCGGCCAGGACGGCGAGATCGACCTGTCCAAGCTGCCCACCGGAGCCTATGTCGTAACGGAGAAGTCCTGCGAGGGCTGCATCATCGACGACGCCCAGCGTATCATTCTCCTTGACGCCAACGAGGATGCACAGTTTGTGTTTACCAACTCCATCAAGCCATCCTTGAAGATCATCAAGACCAGTCCGGACGGCACGCCGCTGAAGAATGTGTCCTTCCGAATCGCCAGAATCGAGGATGGTACCCACTACCTCGACCGCACCAGCAACGAGCAGGGTGAGATTCTGATTTCCGACCTCGAACCCGGTGTGTACTCCGTGCGGGAAACGGCCACGGATGCCACCCATGTCCTCGACGTACGGGAGTACCATGTGGCACTGTTCCCGGGCAAGACCAGCACCCTTACCGTGGAAAATCAGAAACGCCCCAACCTTATCGTCTATAAGCACGACGCCGACACCGGAGAGCCCATCCCGGACACCGTGTTTGAGGTCCGGGCAGCGGATGGCCACAGCGTCGATGAGATCAAGACGGACAGTGAGGGCAAAGCGGAACTTCGCAACCTGCTGCCCGGCGTGTATGAGATCATTGAGAAGTCCGTTCCGTCGCCGTATCTGCTGGACGCCCCCAGCCAGCTTGTGACCCTCTACCCCAACCGGGATCACACGGTCTATTTTGAAAATCACCAGAAGCCCAGCCTGACGGTGAACAAGGTGGACAGCGTCACCGGCGATTCTCTGCCGGGGGCGAAATTTCAAGTGATCTACGCCAGCAGCAGCACGGCCACCGGCGAGATCAACGACCTTGGCACCTTTACTACCGACGAGAACGGTCAGTTCCATCTGACCGGCCTACGGGACGGCTGGTACAAGGTGACGGAAGTGGAGCCGCCCGCTGGATACTCCATCAAGGGGGCCGCGCAGGAGGTCTACATCAAGGCGGGCGCGGCCAAAACGCTGACCTTTGAAAATATTCCCCTCTCCGCGTTGGTGGTGTGGAAGTACGACAGCGTCACCGGTGAGGCGGTGCAGGGCGCCATGTTCCAGATAAAATACCTTGGCGGCACCTCCGGCACGGGCGGCACGGTCATCGGCACCTATGTGACCTCCGCCAACGGCAGCTTTACTGTGACGGGCCTCAAGGCGGGCACCTATATCGTGGAGGAGGTGGCCAGCGACAGCGGCCATGTGATCGACACCGCCCCGCAGACGGTCTATATCTCCGGCAAGCAGCAGGATGTGGTGCAGCTCTACTTTGGCAACAGCCCAAAGGGTGCGATAATGGTGAAAAAGATCGACAGCGTGACCCACGAGCCCCTCTCCGATGTGGAGTTCATGGTCACCACTGCGGACGGCACTGTGGTGGGTGATGCCAACGGCAAGTTCGTGACGGACAGCGCAGGCAGCTTCACCGTCAGCGATATTACGCCCGGCACGACGCTGATGGTAAAGGAGACCCGCGCCAGGGCGGGCTATTTGTTGGACGACGCCCCGCAGACTGTGACCGTGAAGGCGGGGCAAACCGTCACGCTGGAGTTCCGTAATCAGCCGCTGGGCTCTCTCATCATCAATAAGCTGGACAGCGTGACACACGCTCCGCTGGAGGGCGTACTGTTCCAAATCACCTATTCCAACGGCAGCTATGTGGACAACGGCTCTCTTTCCAGCAAGGGCTTGTATCGCACAGACAAAAACGGTCAGATCATTCTCAGCGGCATCACCGGAACTGTGGTCGTAACAGAGGTGGAGACCATTAAGGGATACCGCATCGACGATGCCTCACGCAGTCAGACGATTGAAGTCCGTGCCAATGATACCCAGCAGCTTTGGTTCTACAATGCGCCTGTTTCCGGCATCCTCATTCACAAGATCGACGGCATCACGGGCAAAGGCATTCCAGGAGTGACCTTCCTCCTCTATGACGGCGGGCATAACCCCATTGCGCAGGAAACCAGTGATGACCGAGGCTATGTATGGTTTGAGGATCTCACCGCAGGCCGCTATTACCTGCGTGAACTGGAGCCGGCAGAGGGATACCTCTCGGACACAGGCTATAAGACCGTCTATGTCAAGATGGGGCAGACCAGTACAGTGGAGTGGGAAAACACACCGATCACTGGGCAGATCCAGATCATCAAGAAGTCCGCGGACGACAACTCCATCAACGGACTGCCTGCCGGGACGCTGCTGGAAGGGGCGGTGTTTGAGATCTACGACAAAGCGGGCAACGTAGTGGACACCATCAGATCCGACCGCAATGGCCGCGCCGTGTCCAGAACGCTCCCGCTGGGCCGCTATACCATCCGCGAGGTACAGGCCCCGGCCCACTACTCCGTCAATCCAACGGCAATGACCGCATATCTGGAATACAGTGGGCAGATCGTGACCTTTGAGGTGGAGGACAGCAGTATTTCCACCGGGGTCTCCATCCAGAAGACCGGCCCGGTGGAGGCCGTTCCCGGTCAACCCATCCGCTATGTGTTCTCCCGGATCGGGAACACGTCCAACATCGCCCTTGACTCCTTCTACTGGCGGGACCAGCTTCCGGCACAGGTGACGCTGAACCGGATCGTCACCGGCAGCTACAACCAGCCACTCGCCTACAAGGTGGTCTACAGGACCAATCTCTCCGGGGACTACCGCACGCTGGCGGACAACCTCTCCGCCAGCCGGGTCTATGTGCTGGACACACGCCCTGCGGTCCTCGGCCTTGCTGCCAATGAGCGCATTACCGAGGTCATGTTCGTATTCGGCTGCGTGAAGGCGGGCTTCGGGCAGATGGAAGCGCCGAGCTTCTACGGGACGGTCAGCGGCGGCCTTGCCAACGGGACCAGCATTGTAAACGTGGCGGATGTGGGCGGCCGCTACAACGGGCAGTGGATCCAGGCGGTGTCCCGCTGGCTCACCACCATCTATGCCCGGACGACGGTGACCCTGCCCAAGACCGGGTACTGAGCCTTGAAGCGAAAGAACTTCCGGAGGGCCGCCCCCATTTGGGCGGCCCTCCTGCCGTTGATCCTCTGGCTGGCGGCGATCGCCGCCTACGCCTATGAGGACGGTATGAACCTGTTTCAATGGATGGGGCGCTTCAGACAAGTGCTGGGGCGCCCCTTTGCCATCGGCTGGACGGACCATACGCCGAAATTCCTGCTGGGGAGCCTGCTGCTCTACGGCTGCGGTGCTGCGCTCTACTACGCCGGGCGGGAGCGCCGGCGGCCGGGAGAGGAGTACGGCAGCGCCAAATGGGGCGACCCAGCGGAGATAGACCGCAGGTATGCGGACAGAGCCCACAGGGACGCCAACATCATTCTGACCCAGCACGTCCGGATGGGTATGGACGGCCACGTCACCCGGCGCAATATGAACGTCCTTGTGGTGGGCGGCTCCGGCTCCGGCAAGACCCGCTTTTTCTGCAAGCCGGGGCTCTACAGCGCGAACTGCTCCTACCTCGTCACCGATCCCAAGGGGGAGCTGCTGCGCTCAGCGGGAGGATTGCTGAAAGCGAAAGGGTACGACGTCAAGGTATTTGACCTCATCGACCCCGGCCAGTCCGACGGGTACAACCCCTTTACTTACATCCGCAGCGAAAAGGACGTGCTGACCCTCATCGACAATCTCATCCGCAACACCACGCCCCGCAATACTTCCAACAGCGACCCCTTTTGGGAGAAGGCCGAGATCGCCCTGGACTCAGCCCTCATGCTCTACCTCATCAGCGAGGCGCCGCCGGAGGAGCGGAACTTTGAAACACTGCTCTACATGATGAACTTCGCCGAGGTGCGGGAGGACGACGACCAATACCGCAGCCCGCTGGATATGCTCTTTCGGGCGCTGGAGGAGGAACAGCCCAACCATGTGGCGGTGAAGCAATATAAGGTGTTCAAGCAGGCGGCGGGTGCTGCATAATCTATTTAGTATCGTGTACTAAATAAGTTAAATAAGCTGATTTTCAAAGGAATCAGCGGAAAGGAGAGAGAAACTTATGAAGAACAAGACCAGATACACAGCACTTTATGAAAGACTTAGCCATGATGATGAGCTGCAAGGAGAATCAAACAGTATTTCAAACCAGAAACAGCTCTTAATGGATTATGCAGTTACCCACGATTTACCCAATCCAAGACATTTTTCGGATGATGGAATATCCGGCACCAGATTTTGAAGTGACCCCCAAAAGTTAGACAATATTTTGAAGTAAAAATTGTTCAAGC
>CAVJBM010000077.1:0-7599 GCA_963647775.1 Anaerovibrio sp. | reverse complement strand
TGTCCAGGCTCACGTCGTCCAGCACCGTGGGGGCCACCCCCTCCTCGGCGGTGTAGCGAAAGATGAGATGTTCGGTTTTGATGATAGGTTCGGTCATAGCGATCACCAGAGTGTGAGATTTTTTACCTCCCGGTCCACCGCCCGGTGGCGCCGCAGGGCAGCGCCAGCCCGCTGACGGTGACGGGCAGGCCCAGCTCGTCGGACACGGTGTGCCCGCCGAACTTCCCGCCCACCACGGACTGGAGGATGTAGGTCAGCACCGACGGGGCCAGTCCCGTGGTGTAGGAGTTGAGGATGACGAACAGCGGATCGTCGGACAGCACGCCGGACACCAGCTCCACAAAGGGGTAGAGGTTTTCCTCCAGCTTCCACACCTCGCCGGAGGGCCCCCGGCCGTAGCTGGGGGGGTCCATGATGATGGCGTCGTACCGGCGGCCCCGGCGAATCTCCCGCTCCACGAACTTGGCGCAGTCGTCCACGATCCAGCGGATGGGCCGGTCCTCCAGGCCGGAGGCGCGGGCGTTCTCCTTGGCCCACTGGACCATGCCCTTGGCGGCGTCCACGTGGCACACGCTGGCCCCGGCGGCGGCGCAGGCGACGGTGGCCCCGCCGGTGTAGGCGAACAGGTTGAGCACGCTCACCGGCCGGCCGGCGGCGGCGATCTGCTGCCGGGCCCAGTCCCAGTTGGCGGCCTGCTCCGGGAAGATGCCCGTGTGCTTGAAGTTCATCAGCCCCACCTGAAAGGTGAGGTCCTTGTAGTGCAGGGGCCACCGCTCGGGCACCTTTTTGCTGGCCCACTGGCCGCCCCCGGTGTGGGAGCGGGCGTAGCGCGCGTCGGGGGAGCGCCAGCCCTTGTGGGTGCGGGGGGTGGCCCAGATGGCCTGGGGGTCGGGCCGCACCAGCAGCCGGTCGCCCCAGCGCTCCAGCTTCTCGCCCCGGGAGCAGTCGATCAGTTCATATTCCTTCCATTGGTCGGCGATCCACATCAGGACATACCACCTCATTATAAAATCAAATCATTATACTACATACCGCCCGGGTAGTCAAACAGAAGAATTGGATCTGACAGAGAATTGACAATTGAATTTTCATGTCCGCAGGGGATAAAAAATTCGAGCCCCCGTCAGGGCTCGAATTTTTCGAAGATCGGGATGCACCCGTCGGCCTCGCACTGGGTCAGCACCTCCGGCGTGCGGATGGTCCAGTTGGCCTCCCGCACCCGCCACACCGCCCGGGCCAGCCGCAGGGCGGGGCTGCGCCGGTGGAGGTGGTTGTAGGCGATGAAGTCGGGCACCGTCAGGAAGGAGGTCAGCAGGTTGGTCATGGCGAAGTCCGCCAGGCCGCCCAGCCCCGTGTGCTCCTCCCTCATGAAGTTCTGGCTCAGCTGCCCCCGGCAGATCTCCGGCCGGTTTTTCTTCAGCCACAGGATGGCCTGGGGGTGGAAGGACTCGATGCAGTAGTCCACCTTGTACTGGTCCAGCATGGCGCAGGCGGCCTCCGCCAGGGCGGCGGCGTTGCCGTCCACCTTCAGCTCCACGATGAGGGGGGCCTTCCCCTCGAACAGGGGCAGCACCTCCTCAAAGAAGGGGATGCGCTCGTCGGTGCCCTCCAGCCGGTACTGGGCCAGCTCCTGGGCCGTGAGCTCGCTGGCGTTCACGTCCGCCCCGGCGGTGCGCTTCAGGCTGTTGTCGTGGATGACGGCCAGCCGCCCGTCCCGGGTCAGGTGAAGGTCCAGCTCCGCGCCGTAGCCGTGCTCCACCGCCCGGCGGAAGGCGGCCAGGGAGTTCTCCGGGATGCCGTGCTCCTTGTCGTGGAGCCCCCGGTGGGCGTAGCGGTATTTCTCCAGCACCGCCCAGGCGGGGTGGCCCCTCCGGCAGCGGAGGGCCAGCACCCACAGCAGGAACAGCGCCGCCAGTACGCACAGGATAATGATGATCGCGTTCACTCAGTCCATCTCCTCAAAGGCGTCCAGGCCCTTCTTGGCCTCGGCCTTCACGTCGCCGTGCTTCACAAAGCACATGGTCACAAAGGACAGGGCCACGAACAGGGCCGCGTAGGGGAACAGCACCCGGTAGCTGATGTGCCGCATCAGGGTGCCCGCCAGCACGGGAGTCACCACCTGGGCGGCCATGGAGGCGGTGTAGTAGTATCCGGTGAACTTGCCGATGTCAGAGCCCTTGCACATCTCCACCACCATGGGCAGGGAGTTGACGTTGATGGCGGCCCAGGCCAGGCCCACCAGGGCAAAGACCACGTACATGACGGCGTTGATGGAGGTGAACACCGTGGTGAGCACAAAGCCCAGCAGGAAGCACACCGCCAGCAGGATGATCCCGCCCATGATGGTCCTTTTCCGGCCGATCTTGGAGGCGATGACGCCGATGGGGATATAGGACACGATGGCCCCCGCGGTGGCCACCAGCAGGCAGGTGGACGCGCCGCCCAGGCCCTCGCCCATGATCTCGGCGATGTAGGTGGAGAACCAGGTGGTCACGCCGTTGTACCCCACGAACCACAGGGCAATGGAGGCCAGCAGAAAGCCCAGGCTGCGCTTCACGGCAGGGGGGAGGGTCTCGTGGCCGGAGCCGTCGTCCTCCGCCAGGTTCCACTCGGGGTGCTGGGCCTCCAGGGCCTGATTCTCGGCGGTGAGCCTGGGCTCCCGGATGGTGAGAAACATCACCAGCACGGCGATGGCCATGATGGCCGCCACCACCAGGAACAGGGGCTGGTAGTTCACGTGGTCCAGGCCCTGGATCTTGGAGTTGGGGTAGAGCACGGCGGCCACGATGAGATAGAGGATGCCGCCCACGGCGCCCATGAGGTTGATGATGGCGTTGGCCTTGGAGCGCAGGGGCTTGGGGGTGACGTCGGGCATCAGGGCCACGGCGGGGGAGCGGTAGGTGCCCATGGCGATGAGCAGCAGGCCCAGCACGATGATGAAGGACGCCAGCTTGAAGGGGGCGGCCTGGCCGGCGTAGCTGTTGTCCAGCACGGGCAGGAGGTTCATGAGGATCACCGCCGCGGCGGTGCCGCAGAGGATGAAGGGGGTGCGCTTGCCCAGGCGCTTGTTGCGGCTGCGGTCGGACAGGCCGCCGAAGAAGGGCAGCAGGAACAGGGCCAGCACGTTGTCCACCGCCATGATGGCGCCGGAGATGGTCTCGTTCAGGTGGAAGGTCTCGGTGAGGATCTTGGGGATGACCGTGTCGTACATCTGCCAGAAGGCGCAGATGGACAGGAAGGCCAGGCCCACCAGGATGGTGCGTTTGTTGTTCAGCTTCATCATTCATTCCCTCGCTTTATGTCAGGCATGGGTAACGCTGCTTCCTATTATAACGGATACGGCGGGAAAAAGATACTGCAAATTTCAGCGGAGGACAGCTTGTAAAATTTTGGTTGACAGAGTGCCGGAATTTCTGTATAATGGACACAGAAAGGAAGAAATAGGCCGTTTTTGTGCAGGATCTGAACGGAGGGAAAGCAAATGACCGACGGGCAGCGGCAGAAGCGAAACGGGCGCATCGCGTTTATTGTGGTGCTCGTCCTGGCCGCCGCGGCGCTGATCTACGCGGCGGTGCAGTTCCGGTTTTACAGTTCCCGCTGGAAGGCGGACACGGACTACCGGTACCGGAGCCGGGTGATGCAGCTCCTGACCAAGCCGGACAGCAGACTGCTGGGCATGGACCGGGATTCGGTGGTGGACCTTCTGGGGGAGCCCTACGATGGACATTATTCGTCGGAGGTCTTTCGCGGGGGCAAGCCGGAGGACTTCCTGCTCTACGACTGCGGCGAGGGCCTGTATCACAACTGGCTCGTGGTGGTGCTGGAGGACGGCCGGGTGACCCGGGTCTATATCGGCACCTCATCCTGAATACGGACAGAACGGCCCGGACTTTGTCCGGGCCCGTTTCTTGCAAGAATAAAATGTTTGCATTTTCACAGGGGGTGTGGTACGATGTCCCCGGCATGGGAGGCCCCATGCGAAAATCAAATACGCAGAAACGAAAGGAAAGAAGCAAATGAAGCCCAACGCATTCAAGCGGGCCCTTTTGCTGATCGCCGCGCTGGCGGTGCTTCCGGTCTCACTGTACGGCTGTACGGGAGGCACGGAGCCCACACCGTCCCCCTCGGCGTCTGCACAAACGGGCGAGCCATCCTACGGAGGCTCAGTCACGGTCGGTATCGCACAGGACTTGAACAGTCTCGACCCCCATCTGGCCAGCACCGCCGGCACCCGGGAGGTCATGTTCAATCTTTTTGAGGGGCTGATGAAGGTCAGCCCCGACGGCGAGGTGGTCCCCGCCGTCGCCCGTGATTACGAGGTCTCCGCCGATGGACTGACCTACACCTTCCCCCTGCGGGAGGGCGTGAAGTTCCACAACGGCCAGACCGTCACCGCCGCCGACGTGGTCTACTCTCTGGAGCGCTGCGCCGGCTCCGAGAACGAGGGCACCCCCCTCATCGCCGCCTTCGCCAACGTGGCCTCCGTGGCCGCCGCGGAGGACGGCTCCGCCGTCACCGTCACCCTGAAGCAGCCAAGCCTGGAGTTCATCTACTCCATGACCGCGGCCATCATCCCGGCGGGCTCCGGCGCTACCATCACCGAGGACCCCATCGGCACCGGCCCCTTCAAGTTCGTCTCCTACACGCCCCAGCAGTCCCTGGCGGCGGAGAAGTTCAACGACTACTGGGGCGCCCCCGCCTATCTGGACAAGGTCACCTTCCAGATCATCACCAACACCAACACCCTGGTCATGGGTCTGAAGGGCGGCACGCTGGATATGGTCATCCACCTGCCCAACACCGTGGAGAGCGAGGTGCAGGACGGCTTCACCGTCCGGCAGGACACCATGAAGCTGGTCCAGGCCCTGTACCTGAACAACGCCGTCAAGCCCTTTGACGACGTCCGGGTCCGCCAGGCCATGTACTACGCCATCAACGTGCCCGAGATCATCGAGTTCGTCAGCGGCGGCGCGGGGGTGGCCACCGGCACCAGCATGTACCCCGCCTATTCCAAGTACTTCCTGCCCGAGCTGGCGGAGGTCTATCAGCAGGACACCGCCAAGGCCAAGGACCTCCTGACCCAGGCCGGCTATCCCGACGGCTTTACCATGACCATCACCGTCCCCTCCAACTACACCCAGCACGTGGAGACCGCAGAGGTCATCGCCGAGCAGCTGAAGGCCGTGGGCATCGAGGTGAAGATCGACCCCGTGGAGTGGGCCACCTGGTACTCCGAGGTCTATAAGGGCCGCAATTACGAGGCCACCGTCACCGGCATCTCCGCCAACGACATGACCGCCAAGGAGATGCTGGCCCGCTACTCCAGCCAGCACAGCAAGAACTTCATCAACTTCAGCGATGAGGAGTACGACCGCGTCGTCGCCGAGGCGGACGCCACCCTCAGCGCCGACGAGCAGACCCAGCTTTACCTCCGGGCTGAGCGCATCCTGAACGAGCAGGCGGCCAGCCTGTGGCTCCAGGACCTGTGCGACCTGGTGGTGATGAAGCCCGAGCTGGGGGGCTTCACCTTCTACCGCACCTACGTGCTGGACATGTCCGCCATCTATTATTACGCCAACTGATCGGTAACGAACAGGGCTGCCGGGCCTCCGGCAGCCCTATTCGCGGTTTTGCGGGCGGTCCCGCCCGCACCCAATAGAACTTCCAAAGGAGGGATGTGTCCCGTGGCACGCTCCCTTGCCAAACGCCTGGCCATCCTCATCGGCACCCTGCTGCTGGTGACGGTGCTGGCCTTCCTGGCCTTTTCGATCATCCCCGCGGACCCCACCCTGTCCATTCTGGGCGCCGAGGCCACCGACGAGCAGATCGCCGTGCTCCGCGCCCAGCTGGGGCTGGACCTGCCCGTCTACGTCCGCTACTGGAACTGGCTCAGCGCCTTCGTCACCGGCGACTTCGGCCGCTCCTACCACTACAATATGACGGTCGCGGAGCTCCTGGGCCCCCGGATCGGCGTGACGCTGACCCTGGCACTCATGGCCTTTGTGCTCATTCTCGTCATCGCCATCCCCCTGGGCCTGCTGTGCGCGTGGAAGCAGGGGGGCTGGCTGGACCGCGCCCTCACCGTCCTCAACCAGATCAACATGGCCATCCCCAACTTCGTGCTGGGCATCGTGCTGGTCTACCTGTTCGGTCTGCTGCTGCACCTGTTCCAGCCCAACGGCTTTGTCTACCCGTCGGAGAGCGTGGGCCGCTACCTGTGGTTCATGTTCTTCCCCGCGCTGGCGGTGGCCCTGCCCAAGGCGGCCATGACGGTGAAGATGCTCCGCGGCTCCATCCTCAGCGAGGGCCGGGAGGATTACATCCGCACTGCTTATTCCAAGGGCAACTCCACCGGCTCTGTCCTCCGCCGGCACGTGCTGCGCAACGCCATGATCCCCACCGTCACCTTCATCGCCCTCACCGTGGCGGACATCGTGGCGGGCTCCATCGTGGTAGAGCAGGTCTTTGCCGTGCCCGGCATGGGTCTTATGCTCATCTCGTCCATCGGCAGCCGGGACTACCCCGTGGTGCAGGCCATCGTGGTGATCATCGCCGCCGCGGTGGTGCTGTGCAATTTTCTGGCTGACATTCTCTACCGGGTCATGGACCCCCGTCTCCGGGGGAGGTGAGCGCCGTGAAGAAAAAGAACTGGTATCTGACCATCGGCACGATCCTCACTTCCGCCATGGTGCTTTTCTCCGTGGTGGGTATCTTCTGGCAGCCCTATGTTCCCACGGCCATGAGCGGAGCCGACCGCTATGCCAAACCCTCCGCCGCCCATCTCTTCGGCTGTGACCAGATGGGCCGCGACATCCTCTCCCGCACGTTGGACGGTGCCGCCACCACCCTGATGATCGCCCTTGCCGTGCTGGCGGTGGGCTTCGTCTTCGGTCTGGTCATCGGCGCCCTGTGCGGTTACTACGGCGGCCCGGCGGACGCCTTCATCATGCGCATCTGCGACGCCATCGCCGCCTTCCCCAGCATCCTGCTGGGCCTGGTGGTCATCGCCGTCATCGGCTCCGGCAAGTACAACGTCATCCTGGCCCTGGGCATCCTGTTCATCCCCAGCTTTGCCCGTCTGGTCCGGGGGGAGTTCATCAAATACCGGGACCGGGACTTTGTCCAGTCCGCCCGGCTGATGAAGGTCTCCGCCCCCCGCATCATCTTCGTCCACATCCTGCCCAACACCTGGCCCACCCTGCTCTCCGGCCTGACCATCGGCTTCAACAACGCCGTGCTGGCCGAGGCGTCCATGAGCTTTCTGGGCATCGGCGTCACCCAGCCGGACGTGAGTCTGGGCCGTATGCTCAGCGAGGGCCAGGGCTATCTGCTCACCGCCCCCTGGTGCACCATTTTCCCCGCCCTGACGGTGATCCTGCTCATCCTGGGCGTGGGTCTGCTGGGCGAGGGCATCCGCGAAAGGATGGGTGATCCCCTATGATGCTTGACGTGCAGCACCTGACGGTGCGCTTCTCCGACAGGGGCGAGCCCTTCACCGCCGTCAACGACGTGAGCTTCCGCGTGGACACCGGCGAGATCGTGGGCATCGTGGGGGAGTCCGGCTCCGGCAAATCCATGACCGCCCACGCCATCATGGGC
>CAVJBM010000076.1:0-11692 GCA_963647775.1 Anaerovibrio sp. | reverse complement strand
GTTCTTTCGCCTATTTCTTTCGTGTAAAAGAAATAGGCCCGTCGGAGACATCCCCGTCTCCGCTGTGCGGGGATGCAGGCCGCTGGGGACAGCGGCCCCTACAGTAAGAAAACCGCCGATCCGCAATGATTTGTCATCCTGAGCGAAGCGAAGGAGCTTTCCGAAAAGATCCTTCGGCGCAGATGCGCCTCAGATTGTGACAGAACAGCCTGCCGGTCAGCAGCCCGGGCGGTCCAGGCACAGGCGGAGGGAGAGCCACAGGTACTCCCGCTCCCCGGGGTCGTCCAGGTCCAGCTGCACCAGCTGCTCCACCTTCTTCATCCGGTATAGCAGGGTGTTGCGGTGGATGTGCATCCGGTCCGCGGCGGCGAAGCTGTTGCGCTCGCAGCGGAGGAAGTGGTAGAGGGTCTGCGCCAGCTCGGTGCCCTTCTCCCGGTCGGCCCGCAGCAGCAGGCGCACCGCCGGGTGGGCCAGGATGTCCGGCCGCTCCGCCTGGCAGATCAGGCTGCACAGATGGGCCGCGGCCAGGTCCCCGTAGACGTAGAGCGACGGGCCGCCCGCCGCCCCCAGCTCCAGGGCCTGCACGGCCTGGCGGTAGAAATCCGGCAGCTCCTCCGGCTGGAAAAAGGGGTTGCTGCGGCCGCAGTACAGCCCCTCCTCCCGGCAGCAGCGGCGGAAGGCGCCGGTCTCCTCCGGCGAGACGGGCTGCCCCGCCCGCCGGGTGGTGATGAGCAGGATCTGTCCCTTGTACATCATGGAGCGGCTGCCGGGCAGCAGGCGCTCGAACCGGCTGCGGAGGTGGGGGGCGTTGAGATACCGGCTGCTGCGGGCGGGCTCCGCCACGGTGAGGTAGATGAGCGCCTCGAAGTGCAGGTCCGAGCAGGCCAGCCGGTCCCGCAGCTGGACGGCGTCCACCCGGCCGTCCAGCAGGTCGGCGATGAGATATTCGTAGTAAAACCCGTCGGAGCTGCGGACGAATTCGTCCCGCCGGAGCAGCTGGACCATCACGTCCCGCAGGAGGGCCACCGCCCGGTAGTCCCAGGGGCTGATGGGCCGCAGCTGGTCGGTGGCCACCAGGTGGCCCACGTTTTTTGGCCCGATGTTCAGCCGCACCACCAGGCGGGCGCCGGGGTAGCGGGGATTGCGCACCAGCACGGGCTTGTCGCTGCCGATGACCTTGGCGTGGGTCTGGTCGATGTTGATGGCCTTCATGTCCTCCGGGGAGAGGTAGCGCGCCTCCAGCATCCGCTGGCCGGCGGGGTCGGGGATGGCCACCTCCCAGTTGGCCGCCACCAGGCGGAAGCCCGCGTCAAAGACCGCCAGGGGCATGTTCAGCAGCTGGAAGCCCCGGTCCACCAGATCCTGGAGGGAGCCGCCGGCGGAGAGCACCTCCAGCAGCTGCCGGGCGCAGTCGGCCAGCCGGCGCTCCTCCGCCAGGGCCTGCTCCAGCAGGGGGAGGACCTGCTCCGGGCTGCCGGCGGCCAGGCTCAGGGCGCTGGCGGCCCATTCCCCCTCCGGCAGGGGGCCCCAGAGGAGCACGGCGGTGCGCTGACCCAGCAGGGGGGCGGGGTCCTCCCCGGGGGAGAGGACGTAGAGGGTATTTTCCCCCGCGGGGCCGGCGGGCAGGCCCCGGCGGACCTCCAGCACGGGGGCGCTGTGCCGGGGCGCCGCCTCCGCCCCCAGGGGCTTCAGCAGGACGGCCAGTTCCTTCAGATCCATGAGCGACACTCCTTTGTACGGATGAGCACAATATGAAAGAATGGGTTTGTGCCAGATGTCTGACCAATGCGGGAGAACTTTCGTATAAACTATATATAATCACGAATGTGATGGATTGTCAATCAAAAAGCCGGGCCCTCCGGGCCGGCACACCACAGGAAAGGAAGGCGCACCATGAGCAAACGACCCTTTGCGGAGTATCACCCCCCGGTCCGGTACACGGACCTGCGGACCATCAAGGACGTCATGGTCCCCATGCGGGACGGCACGGAGCTCTGCATCGACATCAACCTGCCGGTGGGGGAGGGCCCCTTCCCGGCGCTGCTGTCCTTCGGACTGCACAACAAGGACCTGCTGGACACGGACTACTCCGCCTCCATGCCGCCCCAGCCCTCCTGGTCCCACTTCTGGTTCGGCAACATCGAGTCGGGGGACACGAAGTTCTTCTGCACCCGGGGCTACGCCCACGTGACCGCCCAGGCCCGGGGGGCGGGCAAGTCCGGCCCCGGGGACGCCATGGCCCCCAACATGGACCACTACGACCTGATCGAGTGGATGGCGGAGCAGGACTGGTGCGACGGGAACATCGGCATGATGGGCCTGTCCAACTTCGGCGTGAACCAGCTGATGGCCGCCAATGAGCGGCCGCCCCACCTGAAGGCCATCTTCCCCCAGGACCCCGGCTGGTGCTACGGCATGTTCCGGGAGATGCACCCCGGCGGGGTGCTGTCCACCCTGATGTACCACCTGGACCACATGGACGTGGGCCACGCCAGCCGGGGCGTTCTCCCCGAGCTGCCCCCGGAGCTGGACGCCCTGTGGCAGAAGGCCCTGCGGGACCCGGACTACCGGATGTACAAGAACTTCTACAATCTGCTGACCCAGAAGGGCCAGCATCAGCCCTATAACTTTATGACCATGCTGATGCCCTTCGATCAGCCGGATTCCTACGAGATGGGAAAGGCCCGGGCGGCCCAGATCGACATCCCGGTGTACACCGGCTCCGGCCAGTACGCCATCGACTATCACTTCCACTGGCTGGGGGCCCAGCACTGGTACAATGAGCTGCGCTGCCCCAAAAAGCTGTCCCTGGGCGGGCCGGCCCATCAGGAGCGGCCCTTCCACGCCAAGGACGTCCACAACGAGGCCCTCAAGTGGTACGACTACTGGCTGAAGGGCATCGACACCGGCGTCATGGACGAGCCGGCCGTGCGCTACTGGGTCACGGGGGAGAACAAATGGCGCTACGCCGAGAACTACCCCGTGCCCGGCACCCGTTGGACCCCCTTCTACCTGGACAGCTGGGAGCGGCTGCACACCGGGGCCATCGACCCCTACTCCTGGGACGGCGCGGCGGAGCCGGACGCCTTTGTCCAGTCCCCGCCCACCCTCACCAACCGCATCGCCAGGCTGCGCTACATGACCGACCCCCTGGCGGAGGACACCCTGGTGGCCGGGCCCATCGCCATGAACTTCTGGGCCGCCATCGACAGCGAGGACACCAACTGGATCGTCACCCTGAAGGACCTGGGTCCCGACGGCTCCGACCGCACCGGCCGCGCCGGCGAGCGGGAGATCCCCGACCTGCCGGAGAAGTACCTGACCAAGGGCTTCCTGAAGGCCTCCTTCCGGGAGATCGACCCCGAGAAGTCCACCCCCTGGGAGCCGTGGAACGTGCTCACTCCGGAGGGGAAGAAGCCCGTGACCCCCGGGGAGATCAACGAGTACCACGTGGCGGTGATGGCGGTGAACCACATGTTCAAGGCCGGGCACCGCATCTGCGTGGAGATCTCCTGCCTGGACCTGCCCGACGGGGCCTGCTGCGTGGCGGACACCGAGTACATCCCCTATCACATCTGCCGCAATGCCACCGTGTGCCACAAGATCTACCGGGACGGCGCGCACCCCTCCCACATCCTGCTGCCCATCGTCCCCACAGGGGAGTGACCCCGCGCCCCGGCGGCGGTATCCGCCGCCGGGGGATCAAATCTGACAGGAGGAGCCAACATGATCGTGACCAACTACGGTCAGCAGCAGAGCGTGAGGTTTGTTGTTGACACCGACCGCTGCTGCGGCTGCAAGCACTGCATCCGCAGGTGCATGGAAAACGTCTGGGCCTGGAACGAGGACGGCTACGCCTACCCCAGGTACCCGGACGAGTGCGTGCTCTGTCTCCAGTGCGAGATGGAATGTCTCAACAATGTCATCGACATCCAGCCCATCGCGACCCTTCAGGTGGACCCGCTGTACTACAGTGCCGGGCTGCTGGACGAGTCCGCCATCCGGGGAGGTGAGCGGGCATGAAGAGCGTGAAGGATTACGGCGAGGTGTTCACCTCTGACGTGCTGGTCATCGGCGGCGGCATGAGCGGCCTGCTCACCGCCATCAAGGTGAAGCAGGAGGACCCGGCCCTGGACGTGCTGGTGGTGGACAAGGGCACCATCGGCTGGTCCGGCCAGGCCACCAAATCGGGCAACGGCATCCGCGCCACCGGCCGGGCGCCGGAGGATATCCCCGCCGCCATGGGCTACCTGGTCAACGCCAACACGGAGTTTCTCAACGACCAGGAGTTCCTGGCGGAGTACTTAAAGGTCCACGCGGACAACATCGACTGGCTCCAGGAGCTGGGCTGCAACGTGGCCACCAACGAGGACGGCAGCGTGTACTACTTCCCCTGCTTCCCGGGGATGGTGGCCTCCGGCATGGAGATCAACGTCTGCCGCTCCCTGCGGGGGGCGGCCCTGAAGCTGGGGGTGCGTCTGCTCAGCCGGGTGAATCTGTTCGAGCTGCTCACCGGGGAGAACGGCCGGGCCATCGGCGCCATCGGCTTTGACATGGACCACGGCGCATGTAAGATCTTCCGGGCCAAGGCCATCGCCATGGCCACCCAGGGCTGCCACTTCAAGAAGATCGGCCTGGAGTTCATGGGCTACGGCACCGGCGTGGGGGCCGCCTGGCGGGCCGGCGCGGTAATGCGCAACGTGGAGTTCTCCACCCAGACCGACATCGTCTACAAAAAGAACAACACCCCCATTTACGGCGGCTTCAACATCATCAAGAACAGTAAGGGCGAGAACATCAAGGACAAATACTGCGGCCCCGCCCCCCTGATGGAGGTGGACACCCGCCTGGTGCTGGGCATGGTAGAGGAGGTCCGGCAGGGGAACGGCCCCATCTGGTGCGACCTGGAGCACCCGGACCACGCCCGCCTGCTCATCGGCGGCAAGAGCCCCGACATGCACGTCCGCATCAAGCGGGACAAGATCGCCTGGGAAGAGCACGTGATGGCAAAGACCGAGAAATACTTCGGCGACGTGGGTCTGACGCCGGAGACCACCATCAAAATGGTCCTCCAGGTGGAGCCCATCCGGGTGGACACCGACTTCCGCACCGACGTGGAGGGCCTGTGGGCCCCGGGCAAGATCAGCTATCAGGGCTCCGCCTACTTCGGCTGGACCCGGGGCGACGGCGTGGGCAACGCCTCCACCACCGCCATGATGGCCGGCCCCAGCATGGCCCGCTATGCCGCCTCCCACGATCTGGAGGAGCTGAACGCGGACCAGGTGGCCGCCATGCGGGAGAAGCTCTACGCGCCCCTCCATCGGCAGGGCGGCCATAAGCCCAAGGAGATCTTCGACGCCATCGAGCGGTATATCTTCCGGGCGGATGTGCTGCTGGCCAAGTCGGAGGAGAGCATCCGGCAGGTGCTGGCGGACATTGAGGAGATGAAGAAGCTCCTCCCGGAGCTCACCGCCGACGATCCCCACACCCTGGCCAAGTGCCTGGAGGCGGCGGACAGCGTGCTCTGCCTGGAGATGGTGTTCCGGGCGGCGGAGCTGCGCAGGGAGACCCGGGGTCAGATGTACCCCCACTACCGGGCGGACTATCCCCAGCGGGACGACGAGCACTGGCTGAAGTGGATCGATCTCCGCCAGGGGAAGGACGGGGAGATGGAGATCTTCACCGAGGACATCCCCATGTGGAAATACCCCATCCGCCCCATGGGCTACCAGGTGCCGGAGGGGCAGCGGGAGCAGTTCTTCGTGCCGGAGAACCCCCTGGCCCCCGTGGTGCTGGAGATGCAGAAAAAGATGGCGGAGCAGATGGCGGCCATGCAGGCGGCCATGCAGGCTGCGCCCCAGGAAGCGTAAGGAGGGAGCACGATGGCGAACGTGACCATTAAGCTGGACGGGCAGGAGTACTCCGTCAAAGCCGGCAGCACCATTTTAGAGGCCGCCCAGGAGACCCAGCGGCTGCTTCAGGAATTCCGCCGGGTGGAGATCCCCACCCTGTACTATCTGAAGGGCATCGTGGACGTGGACGAGAGCGGCGTCTGCGTGGCGGAGGTCGGCGGACAGGTGGTGAACGCCTCCACCACCCGGGTGAAGGAGGGCATGGAGATCCTCAGCGTCTCCCCCGCGGTCATGGCGGCCCGCCGGGCGGCCCTGGCCGCCATCCTGGCCCGCCACCATAAGGACTGTCTCCACTGTACCCGCAGCAAGAACTGCGAGCTGCAGGAGCTGCTCCACGCCTATGGCTTCACCGACGAGCCCGACCTGCGGGAGGGCCTGGAGGAATTGGACGCCACCTCCGCGGTGCTGGTGCGGGACAACAACAAGTGCATCCGCTGCAAGCGGTGCATCAACGTCTGCGCCAAGGTGCAGGCGGTGAGCGCCATCGCCTGCACCGGCGAGGGGCTGGACGCGGTCATCGCGCCCGCGTCCCCCAAGGGCCTGGCGGCGGCCAGCTGCGTCAACTGCGGGCAGTGCGCGGCGGTCTGTCCCGTGGGGGCCCTGACGGAGAAGGACCATACACAGGCGGTGCGCGCCGCCCTGGCGGACCCGGAGAAGCTCGTGGTGGTCCAGGTGGCCCCCGCCGTCCGGGCGGCCCTGGGGGAGAGCTTCGAGTTCCCCCTGGGGGTGGACGTGGAGGGCAGACTCCCCTGCGCCCTGCGCAGACTGGGCTTCGACCGGGTGTTTGACACCAGGTTCGGCGCGGACCTCACCGCGGCGGAGGAGACCCACGAGCTGCTGGAGCGCATGGAGGGGGACGGCGTGCTGCCCCTCATCACCTCCTGCTGCCCCGGCTGGATCAAATACTGCGAGCATTTCTATCCCGACCTGCTGGACCACCTCTCCACCTGCCGTTCTCCCCAGCAGATGCTGGGCGCGGCGGTGAAGAACTGCTATGCGGAGACGCTGGGCGTCCCGCGGGAGAACCTCGTGGTGGTCAGCGTCATGCCCTGCCTGGGCAAGAAGTTCGAACTGGCCCGGCCGGAGCTGGCGGGGGATGTGGACATCTCCATCACCACCCGGGAACTGGCCCGGATGCTGAAGGAGGCGGAGCTCCAGCTGGAGGCCCTGCCCAATGAGCCCTTTGACCAGCCCCTGGGCGCCGGCACCGGCGCGGGGGTGATCTTCGGCGCCTCCGGCGGCGTGATGGAGGCCGCCCTGCGCTCCGCCGCCCGCATCCTGGGCGGGGAGGGCGCCGCGCCGGACTTTTCCGCGGTGCGGGGCATGAGCGGCGTGAAGGAGGCCGTCTATGAGCTGGGCGGCAGGACGGTCCGGGTGGCCGCCGTCTCCGGCCTGGCCAACGCCAACGCCCTGCTCACCCGGGTGAAAAACGGCGAGGCCGACTATCAGTTCATCGAGATCATGGCCTGCCCCGGCGGCTGCGTCAACGGCGGCGGCCAGCCCTATCAGCCGGCGGGCCTCCGCGCCCTCACCGACGTGTCCGCCCTGCGGGCGGCGGCCCTCTACCGCAATGACGACGCCGACGGCCGCCGGGACGCCCTGGACGACCCCGCCGTGGCCGGGCTCTACCGCACCTGCCTGGGCCAGCCCGGCAGCGAGACGGCCCGCAGGCTGCTCCACACCCACTACACCATGCGCTGAACAAAGCGCCGGACAGACCGGAAAAGGCCGGGCCCCCATGGGGGCCCGGCCTTTTTTATAAGCTGCCCTCCGCCAGCAGCGCGTCCAGCTCGGCGAGGAAGCGGGGGAGCACAGGGTTGATGCTTCCATCCAGCCAGGCGGCGCAGACGGCGGCCTGGGCGTCCCTCCCCTCCAGGGGCACATAGCGGAGGTCGGGGCTGCGGTCGGTGGTGTGGGGCGCCATGATGGACACCGCCAGCCCGGCCTTCACCGTCATGCACACGGACTCGATGCTGGCCTGCTCGCTGACGATGCGGGGGAAGAACCCGGCGGAGCCGCACAGCTGGAGGGTCTTTTGATAGGGGCCGGGGGAGATGTCGTGCCGGAGCATGACGAAGGGCTCCTCCGCCAACAGGGCAAGGTCCAGCGTCTCCCGGCCGGCCAGAGGATGGCCGGAGGAGAGCACGGCGCACAGGGTCACGTCCCGCAGCTTTTTCCAGGTCAGGCCGGGCTCGCCCTCCAGAGAGCCGTCGGCGGCGAAGGTGACGATCAGGTCCGCATCCGCCTGGGCCAGGGCCCGGAACAGGTCGCCGAAGAAATAGCGGTTGAGGGTGAAGAGGATGTCCGGGTCCTGCTGATGCATCCGGCGCACCGTCTGGGCGATACACTCCTCCTCGGTCACATATCCGATGTTCAGCACGCCGCGGGTGCCCACGGCCGCCCGCTTGGTCTGCACGATGGCGTTGGACATGCGCTCCAGAATGCCCACCGCGTGGTCCCGGAGCACGGCGCCAGCCGGCGTCAGCCGGACAGAGTGCCTGTCCCGCAGGAGCAGCTTGACCCCCAGCTCCTTTTCCAGCTCGGCGATCTGCCGGCTGAGGGCAGGCTGCCCGATGTAGAGATACTGGGCGGCCTTGGTGAAGCTGAGTTGGCGCGCGACCTCCACAAAGCACTGAAGCTGCTGGATATTCATGGCGATCCCCCTGTTCAATGGCGGCGTTATCTGCATTATACCGGTTTTTGCGGGGCCAGGCAAGCGGTAATGTCAGAATTTGATCACCTTATCACTTATCGGCATTTCACATCGAAACGGAGAAAAGCTACAATGCAATTGTGCATATCGACGGCACGCACACGAATTTGATCGAAAGGGAAGGGAAATACGATGACAGGAAGCGATTTCGGAGTTCGGATCCAGCACGCCGGCATCCATGTGAAGAGCATCGAAGAGACGGCCAAGTGGTATCACGATCTGTTTGGCTTTGAGATGGATCCGGGGCAGCAGGGGGGCTCCATGGCGGGAATGTTCCCCAAAATGCGCTGGCTGAGCCTGGGGGACTTCAAGCTGGAGGTCTACGAGGTCCCGGACGCCGGCGAGTTCAGCGCCGTGGACCTGGAGTACACCCAGGGGGTGAAGCACCTGAGCTTCGCCGTGCGCGATGTGGAGGGCTGGCTGGCCTACGCGGAGAGCCGGGGGGACGTGGAGATCCTGGTGGACAACGACTACGGCCACGGGAACCGGGCCATCTACGTCAAGGACAACAACGGCATCCTGGTGGAGGTCACCAACGACCCCGCCGCCCGGGCGTGAGAAAGGAGCGTACAGACAATGAGTATTTCCGGAAGCTATCGGTGCACGATGGTCTGTGAGCATCCCGCCGGCATGGTGCTGAAGCGCCGCGGCGTGCTCACCCTGCGGGAGTCCGACGGGCAACTGCAGGGCGCCATGTTCCCCGCCTTCTTCTGGGTGGAGGCCCCCTTCACCTGCGGCACGGTCAACGGGGAGGAGTTCTCCTTCACCGCCCACTTCGGCACCCCCTGTCAGCAGTTCAGCCTAGCCGTCTCCGGCCGGGTGGAGGACGGCGTCCTCACCGGCGTGGCCAGGAGCCCCATGGGCGACTACCGGCTCACCGGCCGGCGGGCGGAGTGACCGGCGGGAGGTTTGGCAATGATCCAGCTGATCACAGAGACCGAGCGGTGCAAGGCCTGCGGCTACTGCGTGCAGGCCTGTCCCGTCCAGGCGCTGGCCCCCTCCGGCCGGCTCAACCGGGCGGGATATGAGTACGTGGCGGCGGACCGGGAGAAATGTGTCCTCTGCGGGACCTGCTACACCGTCTGCCCCGACCTGGTGTTTGAACTGAGAGAGGAGGTGCGGGCATGAGAGAACTGCTCAAGGGCAACGAGGCCATCGCGGAGGCGGCGGTCCGGGCGGGCTGCCAGATGTATGTGGGCTATCCCATCACCCCCCAGTCCGAGATCGTGGAGTACATGTCCGCCCGGATGCCGGAGCTGGGCCGCAGCTTTATCCAGTCCCAGAGCGAGCTCATCAGCATCAACACCGTCATCGGCGGGAGCCTGACCGGCGCCCGCTGCATGACCAGCTCCTCCGGCGTGGGGATCTCGCTGATGCAGGAGGGCTTTACCGACAGCTTTGCCAAGGGCCTGTGCCCCCTGGTGGTGAACGTGAACCGCCTGGGCTGCGGCATGGGCGGCGGCGACAGCTTCCCCGGCGGCCAGGACGACTACACCCGAGAGACCCACGGCGGCGGCAACGGCGTGTACCGCTTTCTGGTGTACGTCCCCAGCAGCATCCAGGAGGCGGTGGACATGGTGTACCGCGCCTGGGACGTGGCGGAGAAGTACCGCAACCCGGTGGAGTTGTACACCGAGGGCCGCCTGGGCCAGATGATGGAGGCGGTGGAACTGCCCCCCTTCAAGACGGCGGCCCGGCCCGCCTGGGGCATCGACGGCACCACCAAGCCCATGCCCGACTACCCCGTGTGGCACGTGGAGTACGGAAGGTTCAACGAGCGCATCTCCCTTATGGAGGAGAACGAGCAGCAGTGGGAGAGCTATCTCACCGACGACGCCGACACGGTGATCGTGGCGGTGGGGTTGTGCGCCCGGGTGTGCCGCGGCGCGGTGAACAGGCTGCGGGCCCAGGGCAGGCGGATCGGCCTGCTGCGGCCCAAGACGGTGTGGCCCTTCCCCCGCAAGGGATTCGAGGCCCTGCCGGCAAGCGTGGAGCGCATCGTCTGCGTGGAGAACTCCAGCGCCCCCCAGATGCTGGAGGACGTGATGGTGACCATGGGGAAGCTGCCGGGGCTGAAGGCCCTGCCGGTGTACAGCAAAGCCAGCATGGGCCTCATCGGCGGCGGAGAACTGCGGGAGTATCTGCTGCGGGTGTACCGCGGCGAGGAAAGGACGGTGGGCTGACATGGCGGTCGTCACAAAAGCGCCGGCGCATTTTGTCGGCTCCCACTGGTGCCCGGGCTGCGGCCACGGGATCTTCACCCGGCTCATCCACGAGGTGCTGGAGGAGAAGGGGCTGACGGACAACAGCGTCTGCCTCAACGGCGTGGGCTGCTCCGCCAACTACCACAACGGCGTGACCGGCGGCAATCAGGTGGACTGCCACCACGGCCGCGCCCCCTCCACCGCCGTGGGCATGAAGGAGATGCTGCCCGACGCCTTCATCTGGACCTATCAGGGGGACGGCGACGCCTACGCCATCGGCATGGGCGAGACCATCCTCACCGCCCAGCAGGGGCGGCCCATCTGCATGTTCGTCCTCAACAACACCAACTACGGGATGACCGGCGGCCAGGCCGCCCCCACCACCCTGCCCGGGCAGATCACCACCACCACCACCCAGTCCGGCAGCACCTGGCCCCCCTTCAACGCCATCCCCACCCTGGCCACGCTGGACGGCGTGGGCTATCTGGCCCGGGGCACCACCGCCAATGCCGCGGAGATCCGCCGGCTGAAGCGGTACATCAGCCGGGCGGTGGACACGCAGATGAAGGAGAAAAGGTTTGCCTTTGTGGAGGTCTTGAGCCAATGCCCCACCAACTGGCACAGGACGCCGCTGGAGTCCTCCCGGTGGATCCTGGAGGAGCTCACCGGGACCTTCCCGCTGGGCGAGTTCAAGGGGTAAGGAGGAAAACGGCATGGAGATCGTATTTGCGGGCTTCGGCGGGCAGGGGGTGCTGACCACCGGCCTGATCGTGGCCTACATCGCCATGAAAAACGGGCAGGAGGTCCTGTGGAGCCCGGCCTACGGCGCGGAGATGCGCGGGGGCAAGGCGTACAGCCTGGTC
>CAVJBM010000075.1:0-9325 GCA_963647775.1 Anaerovibrio sp. | reverse complement strand
CCAGCTGGCCCACGGTGATCTTTTTCAGGTCCATGGAGGCCACATAGCCGCGCTCCCGGTGGCCCGCCGCGCTGGTGAAGGCGAACATCACGTTCTTCTCCGGCAGGAGGGACGCCGTCTCCGCCGCCCGCACATTATTGCCCACAAAGACGATGTTTTTCGTCTCATTGGCCCGCAGAACGTCCAGAATGGTCCCGATCTGCGTGTAGCGCATGACGACGAAGATCACGTCGTAGGCGTCCTCCGGCTTCAGCTCGCTTACCACCCGGATGGGGCTGACCGACATCCGGGGCGAGAACTTGTCCTTGATCCGCAGGCCGTTTTTCCGGATCTCCTCCGCCCAGTCCCCCCGGGCCAGCAGAGTGGTGTCCTTCCCCGCCCGGTAGAAATTCCGCGCCAGGTTGCAGCCCAGCACGCCCGCGCCGTATACCAAAGCTTTCATCTTCAAGTCTCCCATCTCGATCAACTCTATCGGTTAGTGTCCGCTAACCTCTTTGCGCCCATTATACCACCGGCTTTCCGCAAATACAAGATACCGGCGCAAAAATCTGATTTCCGGCTCGACAAGCCGGTATGGGTGTGCTATAATATCTGCGGCCGAATTCGGCCAGACCAACATTTGTGAGGTGAGCACATGGACGGCAGTAGTGGCAGTAGAAGCGCGGATGGGGTGTTTTTACGCCGGAAAGCGCAGGTCGGCGCGCCGTCTGTGGCCCGCTGAGCGCACCTTTTTCGTCCTGTAAAACACCATTGTCCGACCCTTTTGATGCCGTACTACATTCCCCAGGGATGTGTGCAGATCGTCCGGGCGGCAGTGGCTTTTTTATGCCCTGACGTGCCCATGCGGTCTGTCCTCTCCCCTTCCGGGCCCCGGCCCGGAGATCACGGAGACAAGGAGGCACAGGACAATGAACGACAACAAGAACCCGGCCGGCGCCGCCGCGCCTCAGCCCGACTACAGCGGCGAGATCGCGGCCATCGTCCGCAGCAATCTGACCCCCAAGCGGATGCGGGAGCGGGTGCTGGACTACCATGAGAACGACATCGCGCTGGCTCTGGAGCAGCTGGACCGGGACGAGCGCAGCCGGCTGTACAACGTGCTGGACGCGGACTCCCTGGCGGGCATTCTGGAGTACGCGGAGGAGCCCGCCCGATACCTGCGGGAGCTGAGCATCCGCCGGCAGGCGGCGGTCCTCTCCCGGTTCGAATCCGCCGAGGCGGTGGAGGCCCTGCGGCAGATGGACAAGAGCGAGCGGTCCTCCCTGCTGGAACTGATGGAGCCCGACGCCCGGTCGGAGATCTCGCTGCTGAGTTCCTTCGACGAGGACGAGATCGGCAGCCGGATGTCCACCAACTATATCGAGATCGCCGCCGGCTCCTCCGTGAAGGAGGCCATGGCCAGCCTGGTGAAGCAGGCGGCGGAGAACGACAACGTCACCACCCTCTACGTGGTGGACGGAGAGCGCACCTTCTGCGGCGCCATCGACCTGAAGGACCTGATCATCGCCCGGGAGGGCACCTCTCTGGAGGACATTACCACCTACTCCTACCCCTACGTGTACGCCGAGGCCGACGCCGAGGACTGTATGCGCCGGCTGAAGGACTACTCCGAGGACTCCATCCCCGTGCTGGACAGCGACAACAAGCTGATCGGCGTCATCACCGCCCAGGACATGGTGGAGGCCGTGGAGGACGAGCTGGGCGAGGACTACGCCAAGCTGGCCGGTCTGTCCTCCGAGGAGGACCTGGCCGAGCCCATCCGCCGCAGCGTGGGCAAGCGGCTGCCCTGGCTCATCATCCTGTTGGGGCTGGGGCTCATCGTGTCCGCCGTGGTGGGGGCCTTCGAGCCGGTGGTGGCCCAGCTGACCATCATCATGAGCTTTCAGTCCCTCATCCTGGACATGGCGGGCAACGTGGGCACCCAGTCCCTGGCCGTCACCATCCGGGTGCTGATGGACGAGCAGATCGGCCCCCGGGAAAAGCTGGGCCTGGTGTGGAAGGAGGCCCGGGTGGGCCTCAGCAACGGCATCATTTTGGGGGTGCTCTCCTTCGGCGCGGTGGGGGCGTACCTGTGCTTCCTCAAGGGGCACCCCGCCGGCTTCTCCTTCGCCGTCTCCGGGTGCATCGCCCTGGCCCTCATCCTGGCCATGGTCATCTCCAGCATCTCGGGCACGGTGATCCCCCTGTTCTTCCAGAAGATCAAGGTGGACCCCGCCGTGGCCTCCGGCCCCCTCATCACCACCGTCAACGACCTGGTGGCCGTGGTGGCCTACTACGGCCTGGCCTGGCTGCTGCTCATCAACACCCTGCACCTGGGATAGGGCCGGGCGCAGGATGTGTAAAGCCGAATCACTTTTCAGAAAATATGTCAAAAAGGAGCCCCGGCGGTATCCCGCCGGGGCTCCTTTTCTGTGTGTTCAGCCAATGAATCCGGTGAGGGCCGCCGCGAAGGCGTCCTCCTGGTCCAGGTGGCAGCCGTGGCCGCTGTCAGGCAGGACCACCTCCCGGTAGCTGCCGCCGTTGGCGGCGTAGCGGTCCAGCACATAGCGGGTCTGGGCCAGCATGGGCTGGGACGGGAACTGCCCGGCCCCCGGCCAGCCGGGGACGTAGCCCAGGGCGCCCAGGGTGCCGAAATCGGCCAAGCTGTTGTCGCTCACCATGATGTCCCCATCGCCCCGGATCCAGAGGATGGGGCACTGGTTGGGGATGTCCGCCAGGGCGGACAGGTCGCAGTAGGCCGGCGACATGGTGTTGCAGATGCCGTGGGTGCCGGACACCACGCCGGGCCACTGGGGCACCGGGAAGGAGTCCCCGGGGTACATGCCCTCCCCCACCTTGGTGGAGGCGATGGCCTCTAAAAAGACGGGCTCCCACTGCTCCGGCACCCGGTAGGGCGGCTTCACGTAGGTGCTGTTGAGCACCGTGCGCATGAAGTCCAGGTCGCCCTTTTTCAGGGCCTCCACCAGCTGGGCGTTGGCGCAGCCGCCGCCGCTGGCCAAGCCCACGGGGGTGAGTTTTTTGCCCTCCGGCGTGGAGGTGCCGCCAAAGCCGAAGGGGGACAGCGGCGCCTCCAGGATCAGGCCGCACAGCTGCTCGCTGTGGTCGATGGCGTACTGCATGGCGATGCCGCCGCCCAGGGACCAGCCCAGGAGCCAGAACCGGTCCCACCCCAGGGCCGCGGTGAATTCGTACAGGTCGTCGCTCCAGTCCCGCATACCGCGGGTCGCGTCCACGGGCAGCGCGTCGCTGCCGCCGAAGCAGCGCAGATCGGGGGCGGCCATGTCGTACCGGTCCGCCAGCCGCTCCATCAGGGGCAGCCAGAAGGCGGAGGACGAGGCGTTGCCGTGGATCAGCAGCAGCTTCGGCTTGCCGGGCGTGCCCGCCCGGTGATAGGCGGTCCGGAGCCGGTCGGTGCGGAGATACTGCCGTACAAGCATAGAGATCCCTGCTTTCTTTCAGGTCTCCTCCTCAGGCTCGTCCACCGTGACGCGGAATTTGAACCGCGGCTCCCGGGGCAGGGGCTTGTCCAGAGGGGCCGGCACGCTGGGCCGGGCCGCCGCCGGGAAGGCCTCCCCCTCGATGATGCGGACAAACTGCTCCACCACGTAGTCGATCTGGGAGGGATCGGTGTGGAACAGGCCCCAGTTCAGGCCCAGGAAGTTGGTGGCGCCCATCAGGGTGTACGCCAGCACCTCCGTGTCCACATCGCCCACGTCCCCCGCCTCCTTGGCCTTGTCCAGACCCTTCTTGTAGGCGGCGGCGAAGGTCACATAGTACTGCTCGAAAAGATGATAGTCCACGTACATGGATTCCCAGATGATGTGGTACATGTACTGGTTCTCCATGACGAATTCCAGCCAGGCCTTCATGCCGACCCGTTCTACCTCCAGCCGGCTGGTGCAACCCTCGATGGCGCGGCTGAGATAGCTGCGGATCTTGTGGCTGCACTGGAGCAGCAGATATTTATAAAGGTTGTACTTCCCGTCGAAGTAGACGTAGAAGGTGCCCGAGGCCACCCCCGCCAGGCGGGTGATGTCGTTGATGGACGCCTCGTGATAGCCCTTTTCGTAAATGATCTGCGCCGCCGCGCTGAGAATGTTGTTGAGCGTTGCCCGGCCCCGCTTCGTGCGGGGCATGTTCACCAGTTCTTCCTGCATGCAGTTTCCTCATATCCTATAAAGATGAAACTAAAATTCAGTTTCCTGCTCTCATTATACCCCATAGGAACGGAAAGTGCAACATGAATCGCATATCAGAACTTACAAAATATTAAATTTCTCCTTCACGTTGTTGAAAAAGCCCAGGGTCAGGGCGGTGAAGAGCACGGGCTTCTCGTACATGGAGGCGTGGCCGCAGCCGGGAATGAGCACGTACTGGCAGCCGGGGATGCGGTCGGCGATGTAGCGCTGCTCCTCCATAGGGGTGAGATAGTCCTCCATGCAGGAGACGATCATGGTGGGGGTCTTGATCTCCTCCAGCCGGTCGGACACGTCGTAATCCGAAGAGCTGTTGGTCAGGCGGATCATGGCCTCCACGAACCGGGGGTCGCCGAACACCGGGCGCAGGACCTCCCGGCGGTGCTCCATCCAGGCGTTGTTGTCCCGGTAGAACTTGGGAGAGTAGATCACCGGGATGGTGGTGAGGTAGTAGGCGTCGGCATCATGGGCGGCCAGGTTCCAGGCATCGCCGATGTCCCCCAGCCAGGGGCCGGTGCGGGAGGTGGTGTTGAACAGCATCAGCCGCTCCAGCCGGTCGCCGTGCTCCAGGGCGAAGCGGAGGGCCACCTCGCCGCCGTAGGAGATGCCCAGCATGCAGACCCTGTCCAGCTCCAGGTGGTCCAGCAGGGCCAGCACCACCTCCGCCTGAAGGGCCTGGGAGAAGGGGCCGTCCATGCGGTCGCTGCGGCCCTGGTCCAGCATGTCCAGCAGGATGAGCCGGTTGCTTGCGGAGAAGGGCTCCACGAACTCGGCCCAGCTGGCGGTGGACATCATGATGCCGTTGAGCACGACGATGGGCTTCCCCTTCCCGTGCTCCTCGTAATAGATGGATTTATCCTGAAATACGAAGCGCGCCATATGCTTACCTCCGGCCCAGGATGCCGACCTCAACGGCCTGATCCCACAGGCTGTCGCGGAACTTGGGGTGGGCGATCCCGATGAGGCCCTCCACCCGCTCCCGGATGGTGCTGCCCCGCAGGTCGGCCACGCCGTACTCGGTGATGACCAGGTCCACGTCGTTGCGGGACAGGCTCACCGCCGCGCCGGCCTGAAGCTGGGGCACGATCTTGGACACCTCGCGGCGCTCGCCGTCGGGGCCCTTCACCATGGCGGTGGAGTACAGGGCGATGATGGAGCGGCCGTTCTTGGACATCTGGGCGCCGATGGCGGTGTCCGCCTGGCCGCCGGTGCCGGAGAACTGCCGGGAGCCGATGGACTCGGAGGCGCACTGGCCGGTGAGGTCCACCTCCAGAGAGGTGTTGATGGAGATCTGATTGTCGTTCTGGGCGATGACGTAGGGGTCGTTGACCCAGGCGCCGTCCCGCAGCTCCACGCTGGGGTTGTGGTCCATGAAGTCGTACACCGCCTGGTTGCCCAGGGCGAAGGTGGCCACCATCTTGCCGGTGCAGATCTGCTTGTATTTATTGTTGATGACGCCCATCTGCATCAGCTCCACCATCTTGCTGGTGATCATCTCGGTATGGACGCCCAGATCGTTCTTTTCCTTGAGGAACTCGGCCACGGCGTTGGGGATGCCGCCGATGCCCAGCTGGATGCACGCGCCGTCAGGCACGAACTCCGCGATGGTGCGGCCGATGATGCGGTCCTTGTCGCTGGAGGGCACGTCGGGGATGACGGGCACGGGGTAGTCCGCGGCGATGAGGTAGTCCACCTTCTCCACGGGGACGATCAGGTCGCCGCTGGTGAAGGGGAAGTTGGGGTTGACCTCCAGGATGACCAGGTCGGCGGCCTCCAGCATCCGGGTCTCGTAGGTGTTGGAGGTGGACAGGGAGATGTTGCCGTGCTCGTCAGGCATGGAGGCGGAGGCCACGAAGATGTTGGGCTTGTTGCGGTAGAGCCACTTGATGGCGGCCAGGTGCAGGTGGTTGGGGATGAAGGACATGTTGCCCTGGGCGTGGGCCTTGCGCATGGGCGGGGCATAGAACCAGCCGTTCACGGAGAAGGAGTCCACATACTCGGGGGCATAGAATCTGCCGGCGTGGGTGGGGTTGCAGTTGACGATGGTCACGCCGCGGACCTTGTCGGCAATGGTGTGGATGTTTTCCATGAACAGGCCGGCCTCCGCCGCGCCCAGGCCGGTGACGATGATGTCGCCGCTCTTGACCATGGAGAGCGCCTTCTCCACAGAAATGTACTTGTTCTCAAAGTTCATGCTGTTCACTCCTTGTGATGCTCAAGAAATACACTGTTTCATGACGAAGCCGAAGATAGCCGACTCCAGTTCCTTCGGCTTTTCAAAGATGGCCACGTGGCCGCAGTTCGGGATGGTGACGTATTCCGCGTTGGGGATGCGCTCTGCCATGAGGGCAGAGAAGCGCGGCGGCTTCAGGATGTCCTGCTCGCCGCACAGGATGAGTGCCGGGCACTGGATGCGGGGCAGCTCGTCGGTCATGTACACGTCGGCGGCAAAGCTGTCGTAGAGGATCTTCTGCCCGGCCAGATAGCCGTTGGGATCGTCCTTCAGGGCCTTGGCTCGGGCGGAGAGCATCTCCCGGTTGTCCCGGATGAAGTCCGGGCCGTAGATGCTGGGGGCCATGCCCCAGAAGAAGGTCTCCCCGTCCCCGGTGTCGCACAGGACCTTCCAGCCGAGAACGAAGCCCTCGCACACGGCATCCAGTTCGCTGACCGAGTCGATGACCGAGATGGACCTGGTCATCTCCGGGTAGAGCATGGCGAATTTCATGGCGGTCTCGCCGCCGTAGGAGGTGCCCACCAGATGCAGCCGCTCCACGCCCAGGTGCTCAAAGAGGGCTCTGGCCTCGGCACAGTGCTGTGCAAAGGTGTAGGGGCCGGCGGGCTTGGAGGACTTGAGCTGGCCCTTGAAGTCGTGCAGGATCACCCGGAAGCCGGCCCGCTCAAAGACAGGCGTGAGCAGGGCCCAGCTGGAGACCGACGCCATCACGCCGTTGAAAAAGGCGATGGTCTCCTTCCCGTTTGGGTCGCCGTGGACCTCGTAATAGAGTTCCACCTGGTCACTGTACTTAAAATACGGCATAGCGATTCTCTCCTTTGTCAGAAATGGATACTGGGGGGAGAGATGCTCTCTCCCCCCAGTATACTGCGCGGTTTACACGGGCACAAGGATCAGATCGTTTACTTTTCAGCGGCAGCCAGCAGGCTCTCCATGCTCTGGAGGCCGTCCACCATCTCCCAGCCGCCCTCAACATCGGCGTTGATCTTGGCCAGGTTCATTTCCTGAGTACCGGCGCGGACACCATCGGCGTAGTCGATCTTGCCGCCGAAGGGGTTCTGAATGGCGCCGCCGGTCTCAAGGGCGTTCATGTAGTTCTCCCAGGTGATGTCCTGGCCCTCGATGCGGCGCAGGCCCTCGCAGAAGAAGTGGGCCGCGATCCAGCCGGTCTGGGCGTAGGCATTCATGGTGTAGGACTCGTCGATCTTGCTGACCCACTCCTGATACAGGGCGAGAGCGTCGGCGTCGTCATAGGCCACCCAGCCGTTGCCGTACACGTCGAACTTGCCGGCGATGTCAGAGGCGACCAGGGGAGGAATGGCGGAGGACACGTTCACGTAGGTGGTAATGACGGGGGCGGTGCTGCCCTGGGCGGCCAGTTCCTTGACGATGGTGGGCATGGTGGCCTGGATGGCTGCGCAGATGATGAAGTCCACACCGGCGTTCTTGATGGCGGTGACGGCGGCGGACACGTCGGAGGAGCCGGCGGCCACCTGCTCGGCAGCGTAGGGGATGCCCAGCTCCTTGCACTTGGCCTCGGCGCCGGTGAGCATATCCTTGCCGGCGTCGTCGTTGGTGTAGATGATGCCGATCTTGGTGGCGCCGAAGGTACCGACACCGCGGGCGACCATAATCTGGCCCTCAGTGGTGTAGATGGGCTGCACGGGGAAGATGTTGTAGCCCTCCTCGTTGGTGGTGGCGTGGTCGGCGTACAGCTGGCCGATGCCGGTGGCGAAGTACACGGCGGGGATGCCGTAGTCCTTCAGGTCGCCGATGGTGGCGCCCACCACGGGGGTGCCGAAGTGGCCCACGATGGCAAAGACCTTCTCGTCCTCCACGAAGTTCTGGAGGGCGGCCTTGCCCTTGACGGGGTCGAACTCGTCGTCGGTGTGGAGGAACTCGATGGTGCGGCCGTCAATGCCGCCGGCGGCGTTGACCATGTTCAGGTAAGCCTGGATGCCGGCGTTGAAGGGCACGCCCACGGGGGCGTAGGCGCCGGAGGTGGCGGCGGAGTTGGCGATCTTGATGGTCGTATCAGTCACGCCCTGGGAGTACTTCTTCTCGGTGCCCTGAGAGGGCTCGGCGCTCTGGGTGGGGTTCTGGGAGGGATCGTTGGACGGAGAGGGAGCGGGCTTGTCGCCGCCGCAGGCGGCCAGGGCAAAGACCATGACCATGGCGAGCAGCAGGGATACCAGTTTCTTCATTTTGTTTCCTCCTATTAAATGTGTTGTATTTGTGGGGCCGGGAGCGGCCCGAAATACCGGGGGGAACGGGCGTCAGCCGCCCAGATAGGCCTCGACCAGCTTGGGGTCCTTGATGAGCACGCCGGCCTCGCCGGACATGCTGATCTGGCCCACCTCCAGCACATAGCCGAAGTCCGCGATCTTCAGGGTCTGGAGGGCGTTCTGCTCCACGATGACCACCGTGGTGCCCTCCTTCTTGATCTCGTTGATGATGGTGAAGATGTCACGCACCACCAGCGGGGCAAGGCCCAGGGAGGGCTCATCCAGCAGCAGGATCTTGGGATCAGACATCAGAGCCCGGGCAATGGCCAGCATCTGCAGCTCGCCGCCGGAGAGGGTGTACGCCATCTGGCGCTTGCGCTCGGCCAGGCGGGGGAAGTAGCGGTAGCAGCGGTCATAGCCCTTCTGGATGGTCTTGCGGTCCTTCACCGTGAAGGCGCCCACCTTCAGGTTCTCCTCCACCGTCAGGTCGCCGAAGATCTGGCGGCCCTCCGGGGACTGGGCGATGCCCAGCCGGGCGATCTTCTCGGTGTCCATGTTGGTGATGTCCTTGCCGTAGAACTCGATCTTGCCGCCGGAGGCGGGAGTCAGGCCGGAGATGGTGCGCAGCGTGGAGGTCTTGCCCGCGCCGTTGGCGCCCAGCAGGGCCACGA
>CAVJBM010000074.1:0-4625 GCA_963647775.1 Anaerovibrio sp. | reverse complement strand
CGGGTGGTCATTCCCAAGGAGATCCGCCGCACCATGCGCATCCGCGAGGGCGACCCCTTGGAGATCTACACGGACCGGGACGGCGGCGTGATCTTCAAAAAGTACTCCCAGCTGGGGGACGTGTCCGATTTCGCCGCCCAGCTCTGCGACACCGTCAGCCGGGTGGCTCAGCTTCCGGCGGTCATCACCGACCGGGACAGCGTCATCGCCGCCGCGGGCATCCCCCGGCGGGAGGTGGCCGACAAGCGGGTCTCCGCCCAGGTGGAGCAGCTGATGGCCGAGCGGCAGAGCGTCACCGCCGCCTCGGCCCCCATCCCCCTGTGCGACGGCTCGGACCGGCACCAGGCCCGCATCGCCGTGCCCATCCTCTCTGAGGGGGACGTGCTGGGCTGCGTGCTGTTCCTGGCCGACCCCGGCCGCCCGGAGCCCGGCGACAGCGAGCTCAAGCTGGCCCAGACCGTGGCGGGCTTCCTGGGCAAGCACATGGAGACTTGAAAAGCAAGGGGCCGCCCGGCACTGCCGGGCGGCCCCTCTGCTGTATTCCGTCTCAATAGCCGGGATTTTCCACCTTGTGATAGAGCTTGGCCTTCTCCTCGCCGCGGAGGACCCGCAGGCCGCCCAGGGCCAGGGAGAGCATCTCGTCCTCCCCGGGGTAGACCACCACGGGGGCGATGAACTCCACCCGCTGGCGGATGTACTCCGTAACGTACTTGGAGTAGGCGATGCCGCCGGTGAGCAGGATGGCGTCCACCCTGCCGCACACGCCGGGGGCGCACTTGCCGATGTTCTTGGCCACGTTGAGGGCCATGCCCTCGTACACCAGCCGGGCGTGCTCGTCGCCGGCGGCGATCATCTCCTCCACCTTGCGGCTGTCGGTGGTGCCCAGGTGGGCCATCAGGCCGCCCTGGCGCTTCACGGTCTTCATCATGGAGTCGTAGGTGTTCTTGCCGTCAAAGCACATCTTGATGACATCGAACATGGGCAGGCCGCCCGCCCGCTCGGGGGAATAGGGGCCCTCCTCGTCGTTGATGAAGTCCTCGATGCGGCCGTTGTGGTGCAGGTTCACGGAGATGCCGCCCCCCAGGTGGGCCACGATGACGGTGATGTCCTTGTAGTCCTTGCCGCTCTCCCGGGCGTAGCGCATGGCGGCGGCCCGGGTGTTCAGGTTGTGGCCCATGCCCTTGCGGCGCAGGATGGGCAGGCCGGTGAGCTTGTTGATGGGGGTCAACTCGTCCACGGTGATGCCGTCGTAGATGAAGGCGGGGATGCCCAGCTCCACGCTGAGGGCCCGGGCGATCATGGCCCCCACGTTGGAGGCGTGCTCGTTCTGGGGCTTGTTTTTCAGCTGCCACACCATGTCGTCGTTGACCTCGTAGGCGCCGGCCTCGATGGGGGCCAGCAGCCCGCCCCGGGACACGATGCCCGTCAGCTCGCTCAGGGCCACGCCGTGCTCCTTCAGGGTCTTGACCACCAGGTCCTTGCGGAACTCGTACTGCTCCGCCACATGGTCGAAGGGAGCCAGCTCCTCGGGCGTGTGGACGATGGACTGGGTAAACAGGGGCGTCTCGTCCTCAAAGACGGCGATCTTCGTGGACGTGGAGCCCGGATTCAGGATCAGCAGTTTTTCCATATCAGGTCCTCCTTGGCCGGCGGCCCGGGCTGCCGGCGTAGTGTAATAGGATGCAGCAATATCTTGCAACATATAGTTTAACACAAGACCGCCCGTTTGTCACCTGTCTGCCGCAAATTTTCGCCGTGCAAAATGCGCAAAGCCCCGGAGCGATGCTCCGGGGCCCTGTTTTCGGGCGTTCACTGGTCGAACAGCGTCCCGCCCTCGCAGCTGTAGTAGTAGACGCCGCTGTCGGCATAGTCCTTATCCAGCCCCACCAGAACGGAATAGGTCATATCCAGCCGGGCGCCCAGCAGGGTGGTCACCCCCACGGTCCCCTCCACACGGTACATGCGGAAGGTATAGCCGTCGTGCTCCTCGGCGGAGTTCAGATCGGTCACCGTCACGCCCTCCGCGCCGTAGGCCGGGTACACCGGCTTCTCATAGCCCAGGCCGATGTATCCTTCGCTCTCCAGCGTCTCCATGATCTCCGGGATCAGGCTGTAGGCCGTCTCCCTCGGGTCGGTCCTGCTCTTCCCGGTCAGGCTCACGATCACGACGATCAGCACCACCACTCCCAGGGCGATCCACAGCCCCTTCCGGGACCTCTTCGGCTGTTTCGCGGTCTCCCCGCCTATAGTCATGTCCTTTTCCTGCTCCTTTGCGCTCATTGCTGTCCCTCCTGTTTCTCTTTTTCTGTGCCGCCGGCCACCATTATAGCAGTTCCATTTCAAAAGTCAATATCTATAGGCATTGTATTAGTGTCCATAAAAGTTTGTCCAACGGGCAAAATTCCGTCATGATGGACACAGAATCAGAAAAGGCGGTGCAGCCCATGGAACAGCAGAAGCAGGAGATCACACTGGCAGTGGCGGAGCGCATCCGATCCTATAGACATCTCCGCGGCCTCAGTCAGGAGGCTCTGGCCCTCCAGGCGGGGCTGAACCCCGCCTACTTCGGCCAGGTGGAGCGCGGCCTGAAATGCCCCACGGTGGACACCCTCTACCGCGTCGCCCGGGCGCTGGACGTCTCCCTGTCCGAGCTGCTCCGGCTGGACGCCGCCCCCGTCCTGCCGGAGGACGGCCGCCGCCAGCGCCTTTTAGAACTGTGCGCCCGCGTCCCCGCCGGCAAGCTGGACCGCTTTCTCTCCGCCATGGAGGACCTGGCCCGGCTGCTGTAAGCAGCGCAAAGCCCCGGAGCGATGCTCCGGGGCTTCCCTTTTCTCACCGGTCGGGCAGAAGGTCCTCCGGGTCCAGGGCGGCGTTGTTGCGGTACATGGCAAAGTGCAGGTGGGGCCCCCTGCCCCGCTCGGCCACGGCGGTGTCCCCCACCGCGCCGATGACGCTGCCTGTCCTGACCGCATCCCCCGCCTTCACCGTGGGCTGGGCGGCCAGATTGGCGTACACGCTGGTCAGGCCGCTGCCGTGGTCGATGGTCACCACCGTGCCCAGAAAGTCGTCCTCCTCCACGGCGGCCACGGTGCCGTCCGCCGCCGCCTTCACCTGGGTGCCCGCCGCCGCGGCGATGTCCACCCCCGCGTGGGTGCGCCAGTCACCCATGGTCACGTCATAGGCCAGGGCCTCCACCGTGTACCCCGCGATCACCGTCCCGCTCACCGGCCATGTAAACACCAGCGGCTTGGGGCTCTGGCTGGGCTGGGGCGCGGGGGAGGGCGAGGGCTCCGGGCTCGGACTGGGCGTGGGCTCCGGCCGCAGGGGCAGGGTGGGGATGGCCGGGGCCCCCGTGTCCGCCGGCTCCGTGGGCAGCACGCTGGGGGACGGGCTGGCGGGCAGGGGCTGGCTGGCCCCGGCGGGCTCGTCCTCCCCGGCAAGGCCGGAGCGCACCCCCCGGATCAGGTACAGCCCGGACAGGGCGATGGCCGCCACGCACAGCAGCACCACAAAATAAAAGCCCTTCCCGCTGACAAACGCGCCGATCTTTTCCAAAAAATTGGGTTTTCGATCCATCAAAAACACCTCCGGCCCTATTCTTGCCAGCTATGGGGGCGCTTATACCGGCCCGGGCGGCCCGCCATTTGTGAAACCTTTTTGAACTTTCCAAAAATGCCTTGCTTTTCCGGCCGCAAGCGCATAAAATACAGACAAGCAGCCACCCATTATTTTAAGGAGGAACCCACTATGGCGATCGATTTTGAAAATCTGAAGAATAAGGCCGTGGACCTGGCCCAGAGCAGCATGGCCAAGGCCAAGGAGCTCACCGAGATCGGCAAGCTGAAGATGCAGAACGCCTCCGAGCAGGAGAACATCCGCCGCGCCTATCAGGAGATCGGCAAGCTGTACTACGCCCAGCACGGGCAGGAGCCCGAGGAGGCCCTGGCCGAGCTGTGCCGCAAGATCGACGGCTCCAAGGCCCGCATCGAGTACAACAGCGAGCGCATCGCCGACATGAAGGCCGCCGGCAGCCTGTCCGACGAGGACGTGGCCGCCGCCGAGGAGCCCGCTCCCCAGGAGCCCGCCGGCGACGACCACCCCCAGGAGTAACCCCACCCGAAAGCAGCGCCCGGGCTTGAAGCCCGGGCGCTCTTTTTGTCCCTTACAGCAGCGCCGCGGCTTCATACTTTGGGATGACTTACTTCCCCCGCCCCATCTGGTATGATATGGTCAGAGCAGTACAAATTCGGCTTTGGATCACAGGAGGTAACGCGATGAGAAGAAAGCTATGGTGTGTTCTGCTGGCGCTGGCGCTGTGCGTGGGGGCGCTGTGCATGAGCGCGGGCGCGGAGTATGTGAGCGAGGGGGACGAGAGCTGCAATACAACGGGCTGCATCGCCCACGCGACCGTGCCCGGCGGAACGCCCGGCACGGTATGGAGGTGGTGCCTCACATCGCTGGATGAAATTGCCTATCATTTGTCCGCCTCAGGCGAGTGGAAAAGCGATTATACAGCTGTAAATGTGAAATTCCACTCGGATGCGACAGCGAACAAGTCCTTCTGCATCAGCCAATGCTTTACTTGGGTCACCCTTGACCTCAATGGTCATACGATCTCCGGTGAA
>CAVJBM010000073.1:0-2850 GCA_963647775.1 Anaerovibrio sp. | reverse complement strand
GTCTTGACCAGGAAGGCGGCCTGATAGCAGCTGTCATTCATATGGTTGCGGGTGCGCACATCCTGGCTGAGCACCGTGACCCAAACAGGGACCTCATCTCCGAACCGGCTGCGGACGGTCTCCCGGACGGCCCGCACCTGCTTGGGGATGTAGTCCGGGTCCGAGGAGAGGATGAACAGCCCCTTTTCCGCGGAGTTCGGGGCGGGCTCATAGGGGATGGCGCACAGGGAGACAAAGTCCGGCCGGATGCCCCAGCCGTGGAGCAGGGCCAGGACGCGGTCAATAAAGCCGGTCCCCTTGCCGATGTGCTGATCCGGGCCGCCCACCAGCATGTTCGGGAGCCATGCCTTGATCTGCTCGTAGACCGTGCGGAAGCGGCAGGCAAATTCCTCGGGCGTCTCCAGGAACTCCAGGGAAAAATCGTGGATCACGCACAGCTCCACCCCCCACTTCTCCACCTCGCCGGCGCCGAAGGTGTTGATGCAGTGCCGGATTAGGGCGAACACCTTGTCAAAGAACTCATTTCCCGCCATCTGCTGCCGGGGCTCATCGCCGCGGTACAGATTCTCCGCCCGGGAGGCGATCCGGCTGTAGTCGTTGAAGTCGCTCCCGTAGGACAGGTCGAGAAAGGGGGTGAACTTCAGGGCGAGGAGCATCCCGATGGTGCGGTCGAAATAGGAAAAGTTGTACTGCCCGTCGGGCAGCTTGGGCATCGTCTCCTCCGTCAGTACGTTCTCCACCCGGGCGTAGTGAAACCCGATCCCCTCCTGAAGCATGGCCAGCTGGGCCTGGGCGCTGCTGTTGGCAAGGCCCTTCAGGGTGCTCACGTTGATCATCTTCCGCCAGATGGGGGTCACGGGCCGGAAATCGGACACATCCTCCACCAGGTACTCCACCTGATCCGGGAACCGGTAGAGATCCATGTGCTTTACGGGCTCCGAGCCCCGCAGCTGCTCCAGGCTCTCCCGGACGTTGTCATAGTCCACCTCGTGATAGGGGGGCTGCTCCCCGGGGGCGGGCTCCTCCGCCGGCAGGGTGCGGCGGAACTCGTTGGGGGATACGCCGTATTTTTTCCGGAAGGCATTGCTCAGGGCGGTGACGTTCGGAAAGCCGTTGTTGTAGGCGATGGCGGTGATGGTGTGGTCGGACTGGCGCATGTCCTCCACCGCGTGGCGCAGGCGGACCTCCTCCAGATAGGCCTTGAAGTTCATGTTCGTGAGCGCCTTGAACTGCCGGGACAGATAGGAGGGGGATCGGAAGGTGGCCTGTGCCAGGTCGTCCAGCCGGAGGTTCTGGGTGTAGTTGCTTTCAATGTAGGATACGATCTGGGCGCCCCACAGCTCGCGGCTGCCGCTCTCGGGGCCGCTGGGGGAGAAATGGCTCATATTGAGGTAATACAGCAGCGAGCAGCACAGCTCCAGCTGCCGCAGCTCCTTGCACTCCACGGTGCCGAAGTAGTCCATGGCCAGGTGGGAGAGCATGTGCCGCAGGGTGGAGTAGTCCCGCTGGTCGTCCTCGGCGGAGTTGCACACAAAGCGGCCCTGCCGCCCCGCCCGGCCCTGCATGTACAGGTCGTAGTCCATGCAGACGATCATGAGCAGGTTGCTGCCGTGCCCGGTGACGTCAAAGGGGGTGTCCGGCTCCACCAGCATCAGGGCGTTGTTGTTGAGATAGGTGGCGTGGTCGCCCACCCGGACCTGGACCTCGCCGTTGAGGATCAGCAGAAAGCTGGCGCTGTGCCACAGCCGGCGGATGCACCCCTGCACCGAGAGCAGGCTGATATTCTTGATCGGCGGATTGCTGGAAACATAGGCCATGTGGTTTCCCTCCCGGATCTGTTTTCTTCAGAGTAACAAATCTCACGCAAAAAATCAATCTCATTTTTTGCGATTTCACCGCAAAAAGCCGGGGCGCACACATTCCGCGCCGGTAAAAATAAAAATTCGGTGTGTCTTGGCGCAAATATTTGATAGAAATACATTCCGCAGGCATATATACTGTAATCACAGCAGGGCTGCGGCACATCTGCCCTGCCCGCTTTCCCGGCACGCTGAGAGGAGGCGTTCCCTACGGAACTGGAACTGAAGCATATCACGAAGGTATACCCCGGCGTCACCGCTCTGGACGATGTCTCCATCTCCTTCCGGGCGGGCGAGGTCCACGCCCTGGTGGGCGAGAACGGCGCGGGGAAATCCACGTTCATCAAGACCATCGCCGGGGCCATCCATCCAAGCTCCGGCGAGATCGTGGTCAACGGCCAGAGCTACCCCCGGCTCGAGCCCGCGCAGGCGCTGGACCTCGGCATCGCCGTGGTGTACCAGGAGATGATCCAGATGGAGGCCATGTCCGTGATGGACAACATCTTCATGGGGATGCACGACGGGGCGGGCATTTTTGTGGACGACAAGGCCCGCTATAAAAAAACAGCGGAGCTGCTGGAGCGGTTCCACTGCGGCATCTCTCCCAAAGCCCGCATCCGGGAGCTGTCCATGGCCAACCGCCAGATCGTGGAGATCGCCAAGGCGGTGATCAAAAACGCCCAGCTGGTCATCATGGACGAGCCCACGGCCTCCATCACCGTGGAGGAGCAGCAGCGTCTGTTTGAGATTGTCAGGGAATTGAAGGCCCAGGGCGTCACCGTCATTTACATCTCCCACCGCCTGGAGGAGCTGTTCGAGATCTGCGACCGGGTCTCCGTCCTCCGGGACGGCCAGTATATCGCCACCGTGAACATCGGGGAGACGGACAAGCAGCAGCTCATCCGCCTGATGGTGGGCCGGGAGCTGTCCGCCTCCTACCCGCCCAAGCCCCCCTGCGGGGAGGAGGTGGTGCTGCGGACGGAGCACCTTT
>CAVJBM010000072.1:0-6746 GCA_963647775.1 Anaerovibrio sp. | reverse complement strand
GTACAGCACGACGCTGCTGGGTAGGTGGCTGAAGGCAAAGGTGAAGTTGGGGTTGTCATAGTCTGCCCACCGGGCGGTGTTGCCGGCGTACAGCAGGTGATCCGCCACAAAATCGGCGGCGGAGCCCTCCGCGATCACATAGACCACATCCTGGCTGCTGACGTAATTGGCGTTGGTGAACAGGCCGCGGTCCCGGAAGAACAGGACCTCGCCGAAGAGGTTGATGGCCTCGTCATAGTAGACCTTGTCCTCGGCGGTCCAGGTGTCGCCCTTGGGGCCCAGGAACACGGCGTAGCAGCTGTTCTCCGCGCACAGCTTGTTCAGGCCCAGTTCCAGCACGGCCGCGGCCGCGGTCTCCTTGGTGTATTCCTTTTCACCCATCACGACGATGACGGGGGACTTGCCTCCGTTGGGGGTGATGTCCGCGGGCTCGTAGACCAGATAGGTCCGGTCAGTGGGGGGATTCTTTCCGGTGCCGTTGTCGTAGGGGTCGGACTCAACGATGGTGCCGCCGAGGTCCGCGGACGCGGGGGCGGCAGCGGCCCCCGCGGTGCCGACCAGGCCGAGGGCCATGACCAGCGTCAGCAGCAGGGCCAACAGCTTTTTCTTCATGATGACAGTTCCTCCTTTTCGTTTCGGCATCGCCGCGCCTTTGGTGAATTTTTTCATAAGGCCGGGGCTCCGCCCAATGAAAATAATATACTTTACACAACTCCGGCGCGCTACACTTATTGCGCGAACGGTCGTTTTTTTCGCGCGAATGGCACAGCACGCGGGGCCGCCCACCGGCGCGCGCTCGGTCACAGGCGCAGCAGCGCCTTTGCCCTTGACGAGACGAACTGGATGATCGGCCCCGAGATCAAAACGGTGACGATGGTGCACACGCCGAACCTTCCGCCCAGCAGGACGCCGAGGAGCACCATCAGCGCGTCCAGCGCCATGCGGACCCGCCTGACCGGCCAGTGATTCTTCTCCGCCAGGGAAAAGGTCAGCGCCTCATAGGACCCCCGCCCCAGGGAGGCCGAGGCATAGAGCCCGGTCCCCGCCGCGAAGAGGACAATGCCGGCGGTCATCAGCAGGAGGTTGACCCACGGGCGCCGGCTGTAAACGTGCACCCCGGCGAACAGGTCCACGCAGAGCCCGTAGATGATCTGGTAGAGGACGGTGCCGATCTTGATCTGCGACCGGTCGTAGAACAGCGAGAAGGCGATCATCAGCGCCGCGGCGATGTAGGATGCCTGGCCGATGGTGACATGGAACGTGACGGAGATCCCCTGCCATAAAACGGCCAGGGTCGCGCCGCCGTAGCCCGCGTACAGGGCCAGCGTGATCCCGTAGGCGGCGATCACGGAGCCGGCCGCGATCAGGGCGATCCTGAGCAGATACTTTTTCCGGACCATATCTCATATTCCTCCCAATGATATCGTTCCCCTTTCCGGGGCGGCGCGCCCCGCTTTGCGCCTTGCGGCGGGGGAGCAGGTGTGATACAATCATCCCATGACGGCAAGGCCGTGCGGCCCGCCGCGCAGAGAAAGGGTGAGGATGTTGCTTCGCGTACAGGATCTTCTGGTGCTGGACAGCTTTCATGGCTCCCGCGTCATCGCGGGCCATCGCGGATTGGACCGCGTGGTGGAGGACATCCCCGTCATGGAGGAGCCCACCATCGAGCACTTCGTCAAAAGCGGCGACTTTTTGTGTACCACCCTGTATCCCATTTACAACGACAAGCAGAGACTGACGGATTTTATCCCCAATCTGGTGCGCCTGGGGCTGGCCGGGCTCGGGATCAAGCCGAACCGCTATGTGTCAGAGGTGCCGCAGGTCTTTATCGAGCCCGCGAACGCGCTGGACTTTCCGGTGATCCTGCTGCCCGCCGACCAGAGCCTTTCCTCCCAGATCAACGCCTTCTTAAAGGAGAGCCTGCACCGCAAAAGCCGCGAGCTGGAATACCGCGACGAGATCCACAACAAGCTGATGAGCATCATGCTGCAGGGCGAGGAGTACGACGGGCTGGCCTACAACCTGGCAAAGCTGGTGAAAAAGAACGTCGCCCTGTACAGCGCCAGGGGAGAAAAGCTGGCGGAATACCGCCCGGATGAGGACTTTGATTTTGAGGACTGCTGCGCGGACAGCGGCAATTGGCTGGCCCAGCTGCCGATGAGCGAGGACTTCAAGCAGCTTCAGCTGGACGCCGGGTGCGCCGTGCTGTACCGGGTGTACTACGGCCACGAAAAGGCCGGCTATATCGTGATGTCCTCCCGGTTCACGTTTTCGCTCACGCCCATGGAGCGCATGGGGGTGGAGCAGTTCGGCATGGCCTTCCGCGTGATGATCCAGCACCAGCGTATGCTGGCCGAGCTGGAGTACCGCTACCGCGAGGAGTTTACCTGCGACCTGCTGTTCGGCAAGATCGAGAGCGAGCAGAGCGCCCGCTCCCGCGCCCGGGCGCTGGAGTGGGAGATGAGCTTCCCCATGAGCATCGTCCTCATCGATGTGCAGACCAACGACAAGGTCTACAACAAAGTGGATGTGCTCCACGCACTGCAGGAGCGCGCCCTGCCCGAGCTGGTCCGCGGCCACAGCGCGAACGCGGTGTTCCTGTCCACCACGGGCAAGTACATCGTGCTGTTCCTGGACATGCCCACGGCCGACTGCCCCGAAAAGGCCATCAAGGTCCTCGACGGGGTGCTGACCGGCCTGCAGGTCGGGTACGCGGCCGGCATCTCCCGGGCGGCGGCACAGCTGCGGCAGATCCCCAAGGCCTATCAGGAGAGCAAGGACGCCATGCACATCGCCCGCCTCACCGGGCCCAACCGGGCGCTGTACTTCCGGGACATCGGCCTGTACCGTGTGCTCCACGCGGCCCGCGACCCCAAGGAGCTGCAGGAGTTCTGCCAGGACACCCTGGGGCCGCTCATGCGCTACGACGCCCAGAACAACACGGAGCTTTTGGCCACCCTCGATATGATCCTCACCTGCGGCGGCAACCTGAAGGAGACCGCGCGCCGCATGTTCGTGCATTACAACACCGTCCGCTACCGCCAGCGCCTGATCGAGGAGCAGCTGGACAAAAAGCTCGCCAATCTCGACGATTATCAGACCCTGAATCTCGCCATGAAGATCCACCACATGTGGCCGTAAGCGCCGCGCGATACATCCAGAGGCCCCGTTATGCCGTTGCTTTCAACAACAGTATAACGGGGCTTTTTCTCTGCGGAAATGTCTTTCGATAACAATAATACGACAAATATTTTATCACACGGAGATAAATACAATTAATGCACAGTGTGTTATGATAATTGTGCAGCTGATTTGTGCAAATCGTGAACAGCAGGCCGCGGCCGGCGCGTGCCTGCGTGCAAACCGCCTCACGCAAACAAATCAATGGGAGGTTCCAAAAGTGAAAATCGATGTATTCAAGATCGAGATGTCCTCTCCGGACGACGTGCGCGAGTTAAAGCGCATGATCGACGACAAGCGCGTAGACCCGAAGGAGATCATTGCCGTTCTGGGAAAAACGGAGGGCAACGGCTGTGTGAACGACTTCACCCGGGCGCTGTCTACCTTTGCGTTCCGCAAGCTGATCGCGGAGGAGACCGGCTGGACGGAGGAGGAGACCCAGAAAAAGGTCGCCTTCGTCATGTCCGGCGGCACGGAGGGCGTCATGTCGCCCCATGCGACCATCTTCTGCAAGAAGGATATCCCCACGCCGGACACCGGCGTCAAGACCCTGGCGGTCAGTTCCGGCTGCACCCGCGATTTCCTGCCGGAGGAGCAGGGCACCATGGCCGTGGTGAACGAAGTGAAGCGCGTGACGCTGGAGCTGATGAAGGACGCAGGCATTGACTCCCCCGAGGACGTGCACTTCGTGCAGATCAAGTGCCCGCTGCTCACCTCCGAGCGGATCATGGACGCGAAGAAGCGGGGCAAGGACGTTGTGACCCACGACACCTACGAGTCCATGGGCTATAACCGGGGCGCCTCCGCCCTGGGCGTGGCCCTGGCGCTGGGCGAGATCGAGGAGGGCAGCGTGACCGACGAGAGCATCTGCAGGGACTGGTCGCTCTATTCCAGCGTGGCCTCCACCTCCGCGGGCATCGAGCTGCTGAACTGCGAGATCATCCTGATGGGCAACTCCACCAAGGCCGCCAGCGGTTTTGCCATCGGCCACAGCGTGATGAAGGACCCCATCGATTTCCAGGCGGTGGTCGCAGCCATCGAGAGCGCGGGCATGGCGGTGGACAAGTATCCCACCGAGGAGCAGACCAAGCAGATCGTGAACGTGTTTGCCAAGGCGGAGGCCGACACCACCGGATATGTCCGCGGCAGAAGAAACACGATGCACACCGACTCCGACATCAACCACACCCGTCACGCGCGGGCGGTGGTGAACGGCGTGATCGCCGCGATCGTCAACGACCCCATGGTGTACGTGTCCGGCGGCGGCGAGCATCAGGGCCCCGACGGCGGCGGCCCCGTGGCGGTCATCATCAGAAAGTGATCCGGGCAGGTGCCGATTGGATTACATACTGAAAAACGCCTATCTGGCGGCCCAGGGAAAGACGTGCGACATCGCGGTGCGTGACGGAAAATTCCACTATCAGCAGAGCGCGGATGCCAGCGACGGCTGCAAGACCGTGGATCTCGCCGGGAGAATGGTCATCCGGGGCTACTGCGACCTGCACGTCCACCTGGACAAGGCGCTTGTGAGCGCCCGGGTGAAGAACCGCTCCGGCACGCTGGAGGAGGCCATCCGGCTCATGGCGGCCTACAAGGGCTCCATGACCGACCGGGACATTCTGGAGCGGGCCGAGACGGTGCTGGGGATGTGCTTCCGCAGCGGCACGCGCTATCTGCGCACCCACGTGGACGTGGACGAGGGGATCGGCATCCGCTCCGTCCTGGTCCTGAAGGAGCTTCAGCAGAAGTACCGCGGCCGGCTCAACTTACAGATCGTCGCCTTCCCCCAGGAGGGGATCGCGGACAGCCCCGGGAACTATGCCGCGCTGGACCGCGCCATGGCGGCGGGAGCCGATCTGGTGGGCGGTATCCCCGCCGCGGAGCGGGACCCCCAGGCCCATATCGACATGATCTTCGACCTGGCGGAAAAATACGGCGCGGACGTGGACATGCACATCGATGAGACCGACGACCCGGAGAGCCATACGCTCCTCCAGCTGGCGGAGACGACCGTCCGCCGCGGATGGCAGGGCAGGGTCACGGCGGGGCATCTGTGCAGCCTGGCGGCCAACCCGCCGGAGACGCAGCGCGCGGTGCTGGAGCAGGTGAAGGCCGCCGGGATCCGTGTGATCTCGCTGCCGTCCACCAATCTGTATCTCCAGGGCCGCCGCGACGCGTGGAATGTCCGCCGGGGGATCGCGCCCATCAAGCGCATTGCGGAGGAGCTCCGCATCCCCACGGCGCTGGCGTCCGACAACATCAGAGACCCCTTCAACCCCTTCGGCAGCGGCAATCCCCTTCAGACCGCGCTGATCGCCGCCCACGGCTGCCATATGGGCGGCACGGATGACCTGCGGGTCCTGTTTGATATGATCAGCAGGACCCCGCTGGAGATGCTGGGCATCGACCCCGCCTTTCAGGAGGGGGAGCCGGCGGATTTCGTCGTGATCGACGCAGGCTCGCCGGAGGAGGCCATCGTTTCACAGAGCCCGGTATACGGTTATGTTCAAAAAAGAGAATTTGAGGTGTAGGCTATGAAACTTCTGATCAACCTGATCCCCATTGCAATTATTCTGGTCGTTCTGATCTTCTGGAAAAAGCACATGCTCTTCGCCGGCCTGCTGGGCGCCGTCTCGGCAATGCTGATCGGCCAGATCGCCCTGGGCGACGCGGTGGGCATGGTCACCGGCGGTATTTCCACCATGTTCTCCTATACCGCCCCCATTCTGTATGCTGCCGCCGCCGTCATGGTGTCCCAGGCGGGCTGCTTTAAGGCCATCGTGAGCGTCGCGCAGAAGAAGCTGAAGAAAAAGATCTTCCTGTTTGCGGCCTTCATGGTGCTGGTGCAGTCCCTGGCCACCTACATGGCGGGCATGGGCGCCGGCAATACCATGGTCATCGCGCCGCTGGTCTTTGCGGCGGTGGGCGCCATCCCCGAGGTGATCGCCGGCATGGCCATCGCCACCGCGGCCTGCTTTACCACCTCCCCCGCTTCCACCGAGACCGTCCTGGCGGCCGAGGCCGCGGCCGTCGACGTGGGCAAGCACGCGTCGGCCATGATGCCGATGACCCTGATCCTGATCGTTCTGGGCGCGGCGCTGGCTGCTTACGGCGTCTATAAGAAGGGGACCCTGCTGGTGGAAAAGGCCGGCGCCGGGAACGCCACCGAGGAGGAAGAGATCCGCAGGCCCGGCGTGCGCATGATCCCGGCCATCGCCCTGCTGGTGCTGGTGATCCTGGGCGGGAAGATCAACGGGCTGCTGCACGTGCATATCTTCTCCCCGGTGGTCAACGTCCTCATCACCGCGATCCTGACCGCCGCCCTCACCCCGCTGGGGATCAACAAGACCTGCGACGCCCTGGGCGAGGGCTCCAAGTACATCCTGACCACCCTGTTCTCCGTGGGCATCTTCCTGGGCTTTATCAACATCATCGCGGCCCTCGGCACCTTTGAGCAGCTGGCGGCGCTGGTGGGCAAGGCTCCGCAGATCATCATCGTTCCCTGCGCCATCATAATGGCCTTCCTGATCGCCATTCCCTCCGGCGCCATGTGCGCCGGCGTGCTG
>CAVJBM010000071.1:0-11166 GCA_963647775.1 Anaerovibrio sp. | reverse complement strand
GGCCAGCACCGTGGTCACGGTGCTGGCCAAGGGGATGCTGGCCGGGCTGGCGGCCGGGCTGGTGTACGCCCTGCTGCAGGGGGTCAATCCCTACCTGGCGGTCTTTGCCGCCGCGGCGGCGGCGCCCATTGTGAACACCGGCATTTTCCTGGTGGGCTGCCGGCTGTTTTTCTACGACACCATCGCCGTCTGGGCGGAGGGAATGGGCTTCGGCGGCAACGTCGCCGGCTACATGTTCCTGGGCCTGGCCGGGGGCAACTTTTTGCTGGAGCTGGCGGTGAACATGCTGCTCGCCCCGGCGATCCTGCGGATCCTCCGGGCCGCGAAACGGCAGAAATAAAGCATCCGCCCGGACGGGAGCGTCCGGGCGGATCTTCTTTTATTCTTCTGCCGGCTTCAGGCCGTAACTCTCCGCCAGCCGGCGGAACCGGGGCAGGGACTGCCGCACCCGCTCCGTGGGCACGCAGTAGGCGATGCGCACGTAGCCGGGGTAGGCAAAGCTGCCCGTGTCGGGGAACAGCAGGTCCAGCTCCATGGCCCGGCGGCTGAAGGCGGCGGCGTCCGGCTCCGGCGAGCGCATGAGCAGGTAGAACGTCCCGTCGGGCCGCACGCATTCGAAGCCCATGGCCGTGAGGTTGTCGTACAGCAGGTTGCGGTTGACGGTGTAGGCCGTCAGGTCGCTGACCATGCCGTCACAGGCGGCGGCCACCTGCTGGAACAGGCTGGGGGCGTTGATGTGGCTGGTGCAGCGGGCCGCCCCGGCCATGGCCTGGTAGACCATGTCGTGGTCCTCCATGGAGGGGGGCACCAGCACGTAGCCGATCCGCTCCCCGGGGAGGGAGACCGCCTTGCTGTAGGAATAGCACACCAGCGTATTCTCGTAGCAGTGGGGCACCCAGGGCACCGTCACCCCGTCGTACACCACCTCGCGGTAGGGCTCGTCGGAGATGAGGTAGATGGGCGCGCCGTACTCTGCGCCCTTGCGGTGGAGCAGATCGCCCAGGGCCTCCAGATTTTCCTTGGGATATACCACGCCGCTGGGGTTGTTGGGGGAGTTGATGATGATGGCCTTCACCCGGGGGGAGAGGTTCCTCTCGATGGCGTCGATGTCCAGCAGGAAGGTGCGGTCCGCCGCCAGGGTCTCGATGACCTCGCCGCCCGCCCCCTCGATGAACACCCGGTACTCGGTGAAGTAGGGGGCGATGACCATGAACTGGTCCCCGGGGCAGCACAGGCCCTTCAGGCAGGCGCACAGGGCAGCCGCCGCCCCGGTGGTGAGGAACAGGTCCTCCCCCCGGCAGCCGGCGTCGAACCGGCGGTTCAGGGAGGCGGCGATGGCGTTCCGCGCCTCCAGGTCGCCGGCGGCGCTGGTGTAGGCGTGGATGGAGTCCGCCCGGGGGCCGTCCAGCACCTTGCGGATGGTCTCGTTGACGATGGCCGGGGGCGGCACGCTGGGGTTGCCCAGGGCAAAGTCAAACACATTTTCCGGGCCCACCACGGCGGCCCGCTTCTTTCCGTATTCAAACAGCACCCGCATGGGATTCCCCTGGGCTCCCAGCCGGCGCATGGCTTCCGATACCATAAGATGATTGCTCCTTTACTTTGACGCATTAAAGCATCAGTATGTCCTGCTTATTATAGTACAACCGCGCGCGTTTTGCAAGGGCTTTTTCCCGCAGCGGGCGGTTGACTTCCCCGGCGGTATCGGGTACTATAAAGCTACTCTCAGGAAACGAGGTTGAACTGACCATGTGGAAGCTCCTTCGCCGCCTGCGGCGGCTGTTTCATCCCGAGCCGGTGGCCCGCTTCTGGCGCAACCGGGACTATATCGTCCGCCCCGCCGGCTGGCGGCGGAGGCTGACGCCCCTGTACGTCCACGCCAACCAGAAAATTCTGGACCGGCACAACGCCGTGATCCCCTGCACGGAGGAGATCGCCCCCTTCGTGACCCCCCACGGCCTGGCGGGCATCTTCATCTCCTACGGGGCCGTCATCGGCGAGGGCTGCACCATTTTCCACCAGGTGACCATCGGCTCCAACACCCTGCCGGACAGCCGGGGCCAGGGCGCGCCGGTCATCGGCCGCAACGTCTACATCGGCGCGGGCGCTAAGATCATCGGCGCTGTCACCGTAGGGGACAGCGCCCGCATTGGCGCCAATGCGGTGGTGACCTTCGACGTGCCGGCCAATGCCACCGTGGTGCAGGAGCGGCCCCGGGTCATCCTCCGGGACCAGCCCCGGGACAACACCTTTATCCCCTGGGGCGAGTACGCCAAGCGGCAGAAGGACGGCGCGGCGGTCTGAAACGCAGGGCCCGGAGCATGTGCTCCGGGCCCTTTTGTATGGCAGAAAAGCAGCCCCCCGGCAATGCCGGGGGGCCGCTTTTGCTGTGTCTGCTTACTTCGTCAGCAGACGATAGATAAACGCGATGATCTCCGCGCGGCTGCAATTCATGTTGGGCGCAAAGATGCTGGGATCGTCATAGCCGTTGGTCAGGCCCTCGCTGACGGCCCAGTTCACGCCGTTCTCGAAGTAGGCCCCCTCGGGCACGTCGGTGAAGTCGTTGCCGGTGGTCACATCGTCGGCCTTCACCGCCCGCTTCAGGAACAGCACCGTCTGGGCCCGGGTGCTGGTGGCGGTGGGGGCGAACAGGGTGGGCACGCCGTAGCCCTTGGTCACCCCGTTCTCCCACGCCCACAGCACGGCCTTGTACCACGGGTCGCTCTCGCTGACGTCGGTGAAGGGGTTCTCGGTGCCGGTGGGCTCGGGGCAGCCCGCCGCCCGCCACAGGAAGGTCACGATGCCCGCCCGGGTGCAGTCCTCCGTGGGCCGGAACAGGCCGGAGCCGTCGTCGTCCCGGGCAATGCCCATCTCCTCCGCCCAGCGGATGGCGTCGGTGTACCAGGCGTCGTCAATGTCGGTGAACACGGACAGCCGCCGGAAGCTGGCGCTCACGGTGACCCGGCTGCCGGGCATCTTGAAGGTGTACTTCCCGTCGCCCTTGTCGGTGAGGGTGACGGTCTTGCCGCTGCGGTCGGTGACGGTGAGGCCGGTCAGCTCATAGCCCTCGTCGGGGGTGACGGTGAGGGTGACGGTCTGGCCCCGGATGGCGGAGCGGCGATTGCTGGCGACAGCGCCGTGCTCCGTGTCGTTGACCTTCACGGTGTAGGCGGGGATGGCGTCCAGCGTCAGGGTGCCGGCATCACACGACGTGATGGCATAGCGGTCGTCCGTTCCGCTGACAAGTTCGATCACGATGATGTAGGTGCCGGGGGTCATGTCGGCGGGGAGAATGGTGCTTCTGTTCCCGTCCTCCTCCTCGACCTCGTAGTGCATGGCGAAGGTCAGATCGTCGAGATCATCCCCGTCCACAAGGCCGATGATCTCATAGTCCGTGTCCAGGGTCGGGGCGGACAGGTCGGGGGCGGAGCCCACATAGGCCGTGCGGTCCAGCGCGGCGATCCTGATATCCCGCTTATCCACCGCAACTGTGACAAGTTTCTGGGTCGATTTATAGTTGGCAGTCTCCCAGACGGTGATCTGAATAGAAGTGCTGCCTGCCTTATGGAAGGTCAACTCGCCGGTCCTCTCATCCACGGTAACGATCTCAGAATTAAGCGTGTTGAAGGTCACAACCGCGTTTTCCTGCACGCCGGACACTTCGATCTTCCTGCCCGTCTCGCCGTAGACGCCATTGACCTGGCCAGCAACGATGGACTGGTTGATCTTGTTGATCGTGGCCTGCCCGTCGTAAAGCTCTACCGTGACCCGCTGATCCCCGCTGGTCCCAAAGGTGTAGTTCTTCGCCAGGTCAGTGTCCAGCAGCCTCACCTGCACAGAGACAAATTTGTTCTCTCCGGCATTGGGGTCCGGGTCGCCGCCCTCCATGAACGTACCGACGACCTTGTAGTCCACACCCTGAACCAATGTCTCGTTGGCCACGCCGGTGTTGAACGTCACCGTTGCATCGGCGTTCGTTTTTTTGTTGTAGTCCTTATTCGCAACGATGACGCTCTCCGGAGAGATGCGCTTCAGCTCGATCGTCGCGATGGCCGTTGTCTGGTGCATACCGTTTTCTTCGACGAGCTCATAGTTGCCCGCGTCGCCGCCCTCAAGCACGTAGGTGAGGTTCACGGTCTTGTCCTTGCCGGCATCCTTGTCCGCGAACTCGCTGGTGACCTTGAGGATCACAGTATCGCCGGTCACAACGCCGTCCTGGGAATACACAGCGCCGTGCAGCTTCCCGTCCTTCGCCACCGTGGCGTCCCTCGTGCCGTCGTAGGTCTTGTCCTCGATCTCGACGCCGTTGGCAACAAGCCCCTTCCTGCTGATCGTCGCGGTGGTCCTATAGGTGTCGCCGGTCAAGTGGTAGTTTGTCGCCGCGGTGCCGATGAGCCGCACCTGGATGGTCACGGTCTTATTGTCGCCCGCGTTCTTGTCGGAGAACGCGGCGGAGACGACCTCAAAGTCCGTGCCCCTGACCAGATCGCCGTTCAGGCCGGGGATGGTCACAGACGTGACCGTAGCAGCGGCATAGCCGTCGTAGGTCTTGTCGGCAGCGACCGCGCCGGTGATGGTGACGTCCTTCTGAGTGATCTCTGCACCATTGAACTGGATGGTGCCCGACTCCAGCGTGTAGCAAAGCTTCTGCTCGCCGTCCAGTTTCAGCGTCAGGGTGATGGTCTTGCCGGTGCCCACGTTGGCGTCGGCATACTCGCCCACGGTCTCCACAACGATGGAAACGTCGTCAGTGCCGACCTTGCCCACAAAGCCGATGGTGCCGGTCAGCGTGCCCGCGCCCGTGCCGCTGTCATAGACCTTCGTGACCGTCAGGCCAGAGAGGTCAAGGTTCGTCAGCCTCTTCTGATAGATGTGGAACATCTTGGCGGTAGAGTCATCCGTGAGTTTCAGGTCGTAGTTGCTCGCCTGGAAGCTGCCGTTGTTCGCCAGAGCCAGAGTGCCCAACGTAATATACCGGACTCCGACAGGCGAACCATCGCCCACCGCCAGCGCTCCCGTAAAGCCGGGCTCCTCATTGTTCTGCGCGCCCTCGACCTGATACTTCAGCACGGGGTCGGGGTCGCCGTAGGTCTTGCTCTTGGTCTCGTACGGCGTAACGGTAATGGTGGCCCGCCCGATGGTGACGTCCACAGAGTTCACAGCGGAATCGCTGTAGTTCGTGTCGCCCTGCACCTTATAGTAGACGGTGTAGGTGCCGGCGTTCTCCCCGGTGGGGATGGCCGCGGTGTAGGTGCCGTCTTCGGTCAGGCTGTACACCACCGGCAGATCCAGCAGATTGCCGTTGTAGTTGTTCTTCGCGGACACGCCAACCGTGGTGATCAGTTCCTGCGCCTGGCCGGTGTAGGTCAGGTCGGGGACCGGCTCGGGCGCGCCGACCACTTTGGTGGGCGCTTTTTCGATGGTGTAGTTCTTGTCATAGATGCCGCTGTTCAGCTTGTAGTTGTCCGCATCGGCGCCCGTCAGCCCGGTAATTGTGACAGTGTGGGAGCTAACGGCGGTCGCATCGCCGCCCGTGATGACGACATTGACTTCGTCGTTTCCGATTTTGTTCGTTACCGTGGCGGTGACAATCTTATTATCGCCGTACACGCGGTCAGACATGTTCTCAAAATTGATTTTAACCTCCAGCTGTTCAATGGTGAACTTCCAATCGTCGCTCGTCAGGGTGGCGTTCGCATAGTTGCCGTCGCCCTTCACGTCGATCTTCACGGTGTAGGTGCCGGCGGCCTTCGGCTCGCTGACCTGCTGGCCATCCTTAAAATACTTCACGGTGATCTCGGTGACGTTGGCCTGCACGGCATCGGTCGGGGTCACGGCGGCAGTCTTGACATTGCCGTCATAGGTCGGATCACCAGGAGCGGTAAAGTTGAAGTCGCTGGCTTCGAACTGCGCCTGGGCGATGGTGTATCCCACCTGGATGGTCTGACCGCCCACCGTGAGCTCGGCGGTATATGTGCCCGCGTCGGTGGGGGCAGTGGTGCCGAGTTCCTCGGTGCCCTTGTAATAGGTGATGCTGCCCACAGTCGCGCCGACCGCATCGTTGAACGAGCCGGTCAGGGTGGCGTTCGCAGCCAACCCGTCGCCATACTGGGCGTGCTCCGGCTTGACGATGGTAATGCTGCCGCCGTCGCCGCCATTCACATGGCAAGAAGCCGTGTTGGCCGTGACACCGACGCATGTCGCCGTGCAGGTATCACCAATATCGTTCTTTGTAAGCTTCCAGTTGTGCACATGGCCCTTAAGCACTACTCCATTGTTTTCGTGGAAAACCAGGTAATACACCATACCCTGATATCCATTAAAACCTTCTATGTCACTGGTGAAGATAGTCGTATAGGGCGTGTTGTTATCCGTTGCCCCGGTGGCAATGGTCACATTAGGGGAGTACTGCAGCATTACCCCGATGCGGGAGTAGGCATTCAACGCACCGTCAATAGTAATAGTCGCAAGGTTGTCACGGCTATTGCCGCCCAAGAAAACATTCCTCGTAGGATATCTGCTGTTTGTATTCCCAGTGATGGTCACATAACCAGAGACGGTAAATGTGCTGGTGTTGTTTTCCACATCTACACCGCCGCCGGTATTGCCGCTGATCTCGCCGCCGTTCATGATGAACGTGCCGTTTGCGGCCACATACACGCCGCCAGCGCCGCTGTCGTAGCTATTCCCGGTGATGGTGCCGCCGTACATGGTGAAGGTGCAGCCGGAGCCGATGTTGACGCCGCGGCCGGTGAAACCGCCGGAATGGGTGATCTTGCCGCCGCCCTTGCAGTCACAGAGGATAAGCTGCGCGCCGTTCTTGAGCACAATGGCGTCGCCAGTGCCCAGCTTGTTGATCGAATTTCCATTCAGGCAGAGCACCGTGCCGTCCTTGGGCTGCCAAGGCCGGTCGATGGTCACATTACCGGTCAAATAATATGCCTTATTGCCTTCCTCTGGCAAGGAGTTGGTGCTCGTCCACGGCTCGAAGGTGACCTCATCTGTCTCCGTGTGGCCCACCTCCGTGCAGCTGTCTCCGCCGCAGAGGTAGTGGGTGTGCTCCCCGCTGCCTGCGCTGCTGCCGCCGGACGAGGCCGCCGCCCCCGCGGACAGCAGTCCCAGGCACAGCAGCAAGGCCAGAAGAATGACCAACGATCGCTTTTTCATACGCGTTCCCCCCTGTGAGTATGATGGCTCATTCCGCAGGAGGACCTGCGGAATGAGGGGGGTACCCCCCTCGGCTGATGTTCCTTTTGATGCCGCAGACGGGCGCGGCATTGCTACAATTTAACATACCATATTCCCCCGCCCGGCGCAAGAGGCTCTGCCCGAAATGACGGAAAATCGCCCTGAAATGCCGGGGGCAAATTTTTACCAGTTTCCGCCGGAAGCGTCTTTTCTTTTTCGCTGACTTCTGTTATAATTGAAATTACAGTTGAATTGTCGAATCTTCAACCGAATTTATTATAAAGGAGACAGAGCTATGGGACTGATCAAGGCGGCGCTGGGCGCCACAGGGGGCGTGCTGGCGGACCAGTGGAAGGAGTATTTCTACTGCGAGGCCCTGCCGGCCAACGTGCTGGCGGTGAAGGGACAGAAGAAGGTGTCCGGGCGGTCCAGCAACCGGCACGGGGACGACAACATCATCAGCAATGGGTCGGTCATCGCCGTGGCGGACGGGCAGTGTATGCTCATCGTGGACCAGGGCCAGGTGGTGGACGTGTGCGCCGAGCCGGGGGAGTACACCTATGACGCCTCCAGCGAGCCGTCCATCTTCTGCGGCAGCCTGGGCGAGGGCATCAAGAACGTCTTTGCCAGCATCGGCAAGCGCTTCACCTTCGGCGGCGAGGCCCCCAAGGACCAGCGCATCTACTACTTCAACACCAAGGAAATGGTGGGCAACAAGTACGGCACCGCGTCCCCCGTGCCCTTCCGGGTGGTGGACCAGCGGGCGGGGATCGACATCGACATCGCCATCAAGTGCTTCGGCGAGTACAGCTATCGGGTGGCCGACCCGTTGCTGTTCTACACCAACGTGTGCGGCAACGTCACCGAGGCGTACACCACCGATCAGCTGGCGGGGCAGATGCGCACGGAGCTGCTGACGGCGCTCCAGCCCGCCTTCGCCAAAATCAGCGAAATGGGCATCCGCTACTCCGCTCTGCCGGGGCACACCACGGAGCTGGCGGCGGCGCTGAACGAGCAGCTGTCCGGCAAGTGGCGGGACCTGCGGGGCATCGAGATCGTGTCCTTCGGGGTGTCCAGCGTGAAGGCGGACGAGGACGACGAGCAGATGATCAAGGACATGCAGCGCAATGCGGCGTTCATGGATCCCACCCGGGCGGCGGCCCATCTGGCGGGCAGCCAGGGGGACGCCATGAAGATCGCGGCGGGCAACCAGGGAGCCGGGCCGGCCATGGCCTTTATGGGCATGAACATGGCGGGGCAGGCCGGCGGCGTGAACGCCGGGGACCTGTACGCCATGGGTCAGCGGCAGGCGGCCCAGCAGGCGGTGGCCGCCTGGCAGTGCGCCTGCGGGCAGAGCGGCATCACGGGCAACTTCTGCCCCAACTGCGGCAAGGCCAGGCCCGCCCCCGCCGGGGTCTGGAAATGCGCCTGCGGCGCCGAGAATTCCGGCAAATTCTGCTCCAACTGCGGGAAGGCCAAGCCCGCGGCCAAGTGCGCCAAGTGCGGCTGGGAGGCCCCCGATCCCGCCAATCCCCCCAAGTTCTGCCCGGAGTGCGGCTCCGCCTTTTGAACCGACGTAAAAGACCCTGCCGGAAAGGAGTAGATCACATATGCCGACCCAAGTGACCAACTACAAATGCCCGGCCTGCACCGGCCCCCTGCACTTCGTGGGGGCGTCGGGCAGGCTGGAGTGCGACTACTGCGGCTCTGCTTATGATGTGGCGGAGATCGAGGCGCTGTACGCCCAGAAGGACGCCGAGGCCGCCCAGGCCCAGCAGGCGGCGGAGGCCAAGGCCGCCGCGCAGGAGACCGCCCAGGGCGATGAGACGGCCTGGGACGTGTCCGGCCTCAGCGGCGACTGGGGCGCGGAGGGGGAGGGGCTGAAGGTCTACAACTGCCCCTCCTGCGGGGCGGAGCTCATCTGCGACGAGACCACCGCCGCCACCTCCTGCCCTTACTGCGGCAACCCCACGGTGGTGCCGGGGAAGCTCTCCGGGGCCCTGAAGCCCGACTATGTGCTCCCCTTCAAACTCAGCAAGGAGGACGCCATGGCCGCCCTGAAAAAGCACTACAAGGGCAAGCCCTTCCTGCCCAAGAGCTTTGCCTCGGGCAACCACATCCAGGAGATCAAGGGGGTGTACGTCCCCTTCTGGATGTTCGACGGCAGCGCCGACGGCTGGGCGGACTACCACGCCACCCGCTCCCGCACCTACACCAGCGGCGACTACGAGGTCACCGAGACCGACCACTTCCAGATCCACCGGGCGGGCTATGTGGACTTTGAAAAGGTCCCTGTGGACGCCTCCTCCAAAATGCCGGACGACCATATGGACTCCATCGAGCCCTACGACTACGGCGAGCTGAAGGATTTTTCCGCCGCCTATCTGCCCGGCTTCCTGGCGGACAAATACGACGTCACCGTGGAGGACTGCGCCGCCCGGGCGGACGACCGGTGCGCCGGCACCCTGGAATCCGCCCTGCGCAGCACCGTCATCGGGTACGACAGCTGCGTGCCCGAGGGGCAGTCCATCCGCCTGCACCGGGGGAAGGTGCACTACGCCCTGCTCCCCGTGTGGCTGCTGAACACCAAGTGGCAGGGGAAGGATTTCCTCTTTGCCATGAACGGCCAGACCGGCCGCCTGGTGGGCGACCTGCCCGTGAGCCGCGGAAAGTTCTGGGCCACCTTCGGCATCATCGCCGGGGCCCTGGCCGTGATCGGCACCGCGGTCATGGCGCTGATGTTCTGAGGGGGTGGCGAGAATGAAAAAACGTATCTATGTCATGCTTCTGGCCCTGGCGGCCGCGCTGGCCCTGGTGCTGCCCGCCGCCGCGGCGGACTTCGGCCGCGTGTATGACGACGCCGGTCTGCTCACCGAGGAGGAGCGCGCCGGCCTGGAGTCCATGGCGGAGATCACCTCCAAGGCCTACGGCGTGGGCATCTACGCCGCCACGGTGAACGACTTCCGGGACTACGGCGACGGCACCGTGTATGAGGTCACCTATCAGCTGTACCACCAGCGGGAGCTGGGCGAGGGCGCGGACCGGAACGGCATCATCATCCTGCTGAGCATGGACGACCGGGACTACGCCATGTTCGTCTACGGCCCCAAGGCCGAGAGCGTCTTTAACTCCTACTGGCAGGAGCAGCTGGAAAAGGAATTCCTGGACAACTTCGGCAATGACGACTGGTACGGCGGCTTCTACGACTACGTCAGCACCTGCGACCGCTATCTGGAGCGGGACGCCAGCGGCGGCAGCGGCGGGGTCGACGGCCCCGTGGGCCCCTCCGGCGGCATCGGGTTCTTCTTCCTGGTCCACCGGACCCAGATCATCATCTGGGTCATCGCCTCCTGCGTCATCGCCCTGCTGGTCTGCCTGCTCATGCGGCGGAAGATGAAGTCCGTCCGCCGCAAGGTGGAGGCCAACGCCTACGTCACCCCCGACGGGCTCACCCTCACCGACCAGTACGACCGCTACACCCACACCACCGAGACCCGCCGGAAGATCGAAAAGGAGAGCAGCTCCGGCAGCAGCTCCGAATCCGGCGGCGGGGGCTCCGGCAGCAGCGGCAAATTCTGATCTCACCCGCAAAAACGCATCCGCGCCTCCTCCGGGAGGTGCGGATGTTTTTCTTTACATGGATTTTACCTTCCCCGCCTTTCCCATTTTACATTTCCTCTCTATTCTAAACTCGTAAGCACCAAGATCAAACATGAATGAAACGAGAGGAGTTTCAATGATGAAAACGAAAAAGGTAATCTCTATCCTGCTGGCCGCCGTCCTGGCTCTGGGCGTTCTGGCCGGCTGCAGCAGCAAGGGCGGCTCTGTCTCCACCGATGGCTCCACCTCCATGGAAAAGGTCATCGGCGCCCTGGGCGAGTCCTTCATGGCCCAGAACAAGGGCTACACCTTCACCTACAACCCCACCGGCTCCGGCTCCGGCATCCAGGCCGTCAGCGAGGGCCGCTGCGACATCGG
>CAVJBM010000070.1:0-8475 GCA_963647775.1 Anaerovibrio sp. | reverse complement strand
ACTTCAACATTGACTTTGAGCAGTTCAGCGCTGGGCTGGACATTTCGGCAATCGCCGCATAAGAAAAGCCCGCTTCAAAAGAGAAGTGGGCATAAAACAAAAAACTCGCTTTTTTCAAAGCAAGTCTTTATTAAGAATACTCAGCGCACCCGTTTGGTGGAGATAAGCGGGATCGAACCGCTGACCTCTTGAATGCCATTCAAGCGCTCTCCCAGCTGAGCTATACCCCCATATAGTGGGTGCGCTGAGTAATTTCTTATTCAATTAGTGCGGGGGTTGTTTACCGCTTCAACCGGGCTCCCAGCTGAGCTATACCCCCGTGTGCCGAACCGGTTGGCTCGGAACAAGGAGTATAATAACAGACGGGGGGAAGAATGTCAACACCTTTTTTCAGTTTTTTCGCAGATTTTTTCCGGCGCGCAGCCGCTCACATCCGGAAGTCCAGGCGGCCGTGCTCGATGGCGTCCCCCACCGCCCGGATGGCCCGGCCGGCGGTCTTCTGCAGCTTGTGCTTTTTGTGGGGCTTGGCCAGCATCAGCATGGCGGCCCCGGCGGCCATGCTCACCCCCATGGCGGGCATCACGGTTTTTTTATCCAGCTTCATTTTCATCCCTCCTTCGGGGTTAGCTTTCCCCGAAGGCCGGAATTTTTGCGCGCCAAAATTTTATTCCAGCACCAGCGACACCGGGCAGTGGTCGCTGCCGGTGATGTCCGGATGGATGGCCGCCTCCCGCACCCGGGGGGCCAGCCGGTCGGACACGATGAAGTAGTCGATGCGCCACCCGGCGTTGTTCTCCCGGGCGTGGAAGCGGTAGCTCCACCAGGAGTACGCCCCCGTCCGGTCGGGGTAGAGATGGCGGAAGGTGTCCGTAAAGCCGGCGGCCAGCAGTTGGGTCAGCTTGTCCCGCTCCTGGTCGGAGAAGCCCGCGTTCCCCCGGTTGGTCTTGGGATTTTTCAGGTCGATCTCCTCGTGGGCCACGTTCAGGTCCCCGCAGTAGACCACAGGCTTGGCGCGGTCCAGGCTGCGGAGGTAGTCCCGCAGGTCGTCCTCCCACTCCATGCGGTAGCCGATGCGGGCCAGGCCCTCCTGGGCGTTGGGGGTGTAGCAGTTCACCAGCCAGAGGTCCGGGTACTCCAGGGTGATGAGCCGGCCCTCGTGGTCGTGCTTGTCCAGATCCATGCCGTAGGAGACCGACAGGGGCTCCTGCCGGGCGAAGATGGCCGTGCCGGAGTAGCCCTTTTTCTCGGCGGAGTTCCAGAACTCGCGATAGCCGGGCAGCTCCACCTCCGCCTGGCCCCGCTCCATTTTCGTTTCCTGAAGGCAGAAGAAGTCGGCGTCCAGCCCATGGCATCCTCCATAAATATAGGATACCACGATCATAGCACAGCGGCGGAGAGATTTCCACCGGGGAATTTTTGCGGCGGGGGAGGTTTGGCTCTTGACAGGAGCGGTTTTATCTTCTATAATAGCAAAGCTGTCAACAGAATATGCGGATGTGCTGGAATTGGTAGACTGGCTAGCTTGAGGTGCTAGTGGCCCACGGCCGTACGGGTTCGAGTCCCGTCATCCGCACCAAAAATAAGACCATCTGCCAAAGGCAGATGGTCTTATTTTTGGGTTCCGCTCCCTGCGGACACCCTTCCTATTTGTCATCCCGAGCGCAGCGAGGGATCTTTTCAAAAGGATCCTTCGGCGCAGCCGCGCCTCAGAATGACAGAACGGTCTGGCGGCAGGCAGCGGGCAACTGTCTCCCGGTATGGAGATCGCCCGCGGCGGGGAGAATTTTAACACATCCTTCAAACTTTCTGCCTTTACGGGGGGCGGAAAATGGATTATACTGTCGGGGAACGATGAATATAGGGGGTGTCTGACCGTGCAGCAGGCACAGCAGCTTCCGCCCGACGAGCGGGAGGAACAAAAGGCCCCACGGGCCGCCGATACAGAAAAAACCGAGAAAAAGACCAGGCCCCGGAAGGGGGCGCCCCAGCCGGAGGAGGAGCGGCCCGAGCTGCCCCTGCTCCGCCCGGACGCCGACCGGGGGCTCACCGCCGCCCAGGCGGCGGAACTGTCCGCCGCGGGGTACACCAACAGGCCCGCCGCCTCCAACTCCAAGACCACCGGCCAGATCATCCGGGAGAACACCCTGACCTTCTTCAACCTGGTGTTCGTGGTGCTGGCGGTGCTGCTGATCCTGGCGGGCAGCTTCAAGGATATGGCCTTTCTGGTCATCGCCCTCATCAACTCCCTCATCGGCATCGTGCAGCAGGTGCGCTCCCGCGCCACGCTGGAGAAGCTGAACCTGCTGAGCGAGGGCCGGGTGAAGGTGGTGCGGGACGGGCGGCTGGGCACCGTGGCCCTGCACAACCTGGTGCGGGAGGACGTGGCCGAGCTGTGCGCCGGCGACCAGATCCCCGCCGACGGCCCGGTGCTCACCGGCCAGGTGACGGTGAACGAGGCCCTCATCACCGGCGAGGCCGACCCCATCACCAAGAACCCCGGGGACCAGCTGCTGTCCGGCAGCTTCGTCATCTCCGGCAGGTGCCGGGCCCGGATGGAGCACGTGGGGGAGGACAGCTACGCCTCCCAGCTGGCGCTGGAGGCCAAGGCCGACCGGGGCGCCGCCCGCTCCGGCATGATGAAGAGCCTGGACCGGCTCATCAAGGTCATCGGCTTTGCCCTCATCCCCATGGGGGCGGCCCTGTTCTGCAACGAGTATCTGGCCCAGGGGGAGACCTTCTCCACCGCCGTCACCTCCATGGTGGCCGCCCTCATCGGCATGATCCCCGAGGGGCTGTACCTGCTGACCAGCGTGGCCCTGGCGGTGTCCGTCATGCGTCTGGCCAAGCAGCAGACCCTGGTGCACGAGATGAGCGCCATCGAGACCCTGGCCCGGGTGGACGTGCTCTGCGTGGACAAGACGGGCACCGTCACCCTGCCCGACATGTCGGTCACCGACCTGGTGTGCCTGGACGAACAGAACTGGCCCCAGAGCAGGGTGGAGGACGTGCTCAACGCCTACTACCGCAATATGGACGCGGACAACGACACCGCCAAAGCCATGGCCGCCCGGTTCGACCGGGCCTCCTCCTGGCAGGCAGCCGCCACCGTGCCCTTCACCTCCGCCAACAAGTGGTCCGCCGTGACCTTCCGCAACGGGAACGGCTCCTGGGTGGTGGGAGCCCCGGAGTTCGTGCTGGGGGACGGCTACGCCGCCGTGAAGCCCCTGGCGGAGCCCTATCAGGCCGCGGGCAGCCGGGTGCTGCTGCTGGGCCGGTGTGCCGGCACGCCCACCCAGGCGGGCCTGGGCGGGGCGGTGGAGCCGGTGGCCCTGGCCGTGCTGTGCAACCCCATCCGGCCGGAGGCCAAGGAGACCTTTGAATACTTCGCCCGGCAGGGGGTCACGGTGAAGGTCATTTCCGGCGACAATCCGGAGACCGTGTCCAACGTGGCCCTTCAGGCGGGGATTGCCGGGGCGGAGCGGTACATCGACGCCGGCTACCTGAAGGAGGGCGTGGACTACGCCCAGGCCGTGCGGGATTACACCGTGTTCGGCCGGGTGACGCCGGACCAGAAGCGCAAGCTGGTGAAGGCCCTCCAGCGGGAGGGCCATACCGTGGCCATGACCGGCGACGGCGTCAACGACGTGCTGGCCCTGAAGGACGCCGACTGCGGCATCGCCATGGCCTCCGGCTCGGAGGCGGCCTGCCAGGTGGCGGAGCTGGTGCTGCTGGACTCCGACTTCTCCGCCCTGCCCCACGTGGTGGAGGAGGGCCGCCGGGTCATCAACAACATCCAGCGCTCCGCCGCCCTGTACCTGGTGAAGAACATCATGTCCTTCTTCCTGGCCCTCATCACCCTGTTCGCCGGGTTCCCGTACCCCTTCGTGCCCATCCAGCTGTCCCTCATCAGCGCGCTGACCATCGGCGCGCCCTCCTTCGTGCTGGCACTGGAGCCCAACCACGAGCTGGTCCGGGGCAGCTTCATGCGCAACGTGCTGCGCCGGGCCCTCCCCGGCGGGCTGACCAACATCGTGCTCATCGTGGGCATCGAGCTGTTCACCCTGGCCTTCACCTTCCAGCGGGCCACCCTGTCCACCCTGGCCACGGTGCTCATGGGCTTTGTGGGGCTGCTGGTGCTCTACTACGTCTCCCGCCCGCTGGACGGCAAGCGCTGGGCCCTGCTGGGCACCATGACCGCCGCCATGCTGGCCGCCGTGCTCTTCTTCGGCCCCTTCTTCGACCTGGTGCCCCTGGATTTCCAGTCCGCTCTGGTGATCGTGGTGTTCCTCATCATGGCCCCGTCGGTGATCTGGGTGTTCGAGCGCCTGTTTGAAAAGATCTCCCAGTTCGTCCTCCGCCGGGAGGGCGCCCGGGGCCCCCGGAAGAAGCGCCGCAGGACCTGAGCGGTGAATTACCATAAAATAGACGGGAGACGGCTTGGCCGCTCCCGCCTATTTTGTTGCGCATTTCAGTTGCAATTTTCCCCGCCGTCGTGTAAAATGAGCCCAGAGAAAAGAGAAGGAGGCTTGTGCTATGAATTATCAGCGCGCGCAGCTCAAGCAGGAGGTCAAGCAGGCCATCAGGTCCACCACCCCCCGGCCCATGTGGGTCACCCTGGTGTACACCATTCTGGTGGCGGCGGGCTCCTGGCTGCTGGGCGTCATCATCCGGGCGGTCACCGGCACCGGCAGCATCACCGCCCAGCTGACCCAGCAGTTCGCCAATCTGCTGGAGATGGGGTACGACCCCACCGAGGCCGTGCAGGAGCTGCTGTTCACCTTCGGTGCGCAGCTGGGCCGGCTCATCGCCGTGCTGTCCGTCGGCAGCATGCTGCTGTCCGTCCTCACCTCCCTGTGGAGCGGCCTGATGGGCATCGGCTATCAGAACTACTGCCGCCGGGTGGTCCGGCTGGACCAGCCCAAGATGGGCGCCCTGTTCAGCGGCTTCCCCATGATCGGCAAGGCCGTCCTCACCCGGTTCCTGGTGTGGGTGTTCTCCACCCTGTGGACCCTGCTGTTCTGCGTGGGCCTGGTGCTGGTGGTGCTGCTGGGCTCCGTCTTTATCGAGAAGGCCGCCGCCGTTTCCGTGATCCTGTGGGTCGTGGGCTACATCGCCTTTATCGTGCTGGAGCTGTGGCTGGCTCTGCGCTATTCCATGACCAACTATGTGCTGCTGGATACCGGTGACTACGGTCTGGACGCCATCACCGCCAGCAAGACCATGATGAAGGGCCACAAGTGGAAGCTCTTTGTGCTGCACCTGTCCTTCATCGGCTGGTATCTGATCCAGGCGGCGGTATTTCTGGTGGCGGGGATCATCTGCCTGGCCCTGTCCGCAGGGGTCGTCATGCCCATCCTCGGCTCCCCGGCCGGCGCCGGCACCCCCTCCTTCGGCGCGCTGGCCGGCCTGCTGGGCGGGCTCATCGTGGTGTGGGTGGTGGCCGGCGTGGCCATCTGGCTGCTGAACCTGTGGCTCCAGCCCTACATCACCTGCTGCGTGGCCAAGTTCTACTACCTGCTGAAGGGCGGGGAGAGCGGGCAGCCCGCGCTGAACGACTTCGACATCCAGAACTGAGCGACCAGACCGGGGCGGGGAACGGCGCGCCGTTCCCCGCTTCGTTCCGTTCCGGCGCTTTTGCGCTTTGACTTAAAAATCCTGCCGCCTGCGGACGGCTGACACAAAGGAGCGATCCCCATGGAGAAAATTCAGATGAAGACCCCGCTGGTGGAGATGGACGGCGACGAGATGACCCGCATCCTCTGGAAGCAGATCAAGGAGGAGCTGCTGGAGCCGTACATCGACCTGAAAACCGAATACTACGACCTGGGTCTGCCCCACCGGGACGAGACCGACGACAAGGTCACCGAGGAGGCCGCCCACGCCATCCGGCGGCTGGGGGTGGGCGTGAAGTGCGCCACCATCACCCCCAACGCCCAGCGGGTGGAGGAGTACAAGCTGAAGCGCATGTGGAAGTCCCCCAACGGCACCATCCGCGCCATCCTGGACGGCACGGTGTTCCGCGCCCCCATCATGCTCAAGGGCATCAGCCCCGTGGTGAAGCCGTGGAAGGCCCCCATCACCATCGCCCGCCACGCCTTCGGCGACGTGTACCGCGCCAGCGAGTACCGCGTCCCCGGCCCCGGCACGGCGGAGCTGGTGTTCACCGGCGCCGACGGCGCACAGATACGCCAGACCATCCACGAGTTCGCGGGCCCCGGCGTGCTCCAGGGCCAGTTCAATCTGGACAAGTCCATCCGCTCCTTCGCCTGCTCCTGCTTCCAGTACGCCCTGGACACCAAGCAGGACCTGTGGTTCTCCGCCAAGGACACCATCTCCAAGCAGTACGACCACACCTTCAAGGACATCTTCCAGGAGATCTTCGACGCGGAGTACAAGGCCAGGTTCGACGAATTGGGCATCACCTACTTCTACACCCTCATCGACGACGCGGTGGCCCGGGTCATCCGGTCCAAGGGCGGGTTCATCTGGGCCTGCAAGAACTACGACGGCGACGTCATGAGCGACATGATCTCCACCGCCTTCGGCTCCCTGGCCATGATGACCTCCGTGCTGGTGTCCCCCGACGGGAAGTACGAGTACGAGGCGTCCCACGGCACCGTCACCCGCCATTACTACCGCTGGCTGAAGGGGGAAAAGACCTCCACCAACCCCATGGCCACCATCTTCGCCTGGACGGGGGCCCTGGCCAAGCGGGGCGAGCTGGACGGCACGCCGGAGCTCACCGATTTCGCCCATAAGCTGGAGCGGGCCGCCATCGCCACCATCGAGAGCGGCGTGATGACCGGAGACCTGGCCGGCCTGTGGGAGGGGGAGGCCCCCGCCCGCACGGTGGACAGCCTGGAGTTCCTCCGGGCCATCCAGGAGCGGCTGTAACATGGAGTTCCGCAAGGCGAGGGCCGGCGATCTGGACGCCGTCGCCGCCATTTACGACCGCATCCACACCCGGGAGGAGGCGGGGGAGACCTGCATCGGCTGGGTGCGGGGCATCTACCCCACCCGGGCCACGGCGGAGGCGGCCCTGGCGGCGGGGGACCTGTTCGTGCTGGAGGACGGCGGGACCGTGGCGGCCGCGGCCCGCATCAATCAGGAGCAGGTGCCCGAGTACCGGGACGCCTGCTGGCAGGCCGACGCCCCGGACAGCGAGGTCATGGTGCTCCACACCCTGACGGTGGACCCGGCCCGAAGCGGCGGAGGGTACGGCACGGCCTTCGTGGCCTTTTACGAGGACTGGGCCCGCAGCCACGGCTGCCCCCACCTCCGCATGGACACCAACGTGAAGAACGCCCGGGCCCGGCGGCTGTACGCCCATCTGGGCTACCGGGAGGCGGGGGAGATCCCCTGCGTGTTCAACGGCATTACCGGGGTGCGGCTGGTGTGCCTGGAGAAAAATCTGTGAAAAAGCGCCCGGCGAGAGCTCTCGCCGGGCGCTTTCTTTGCGTGTTCAGATCAGGACGCCGCCGCCCAGCACCACGTCCCCGTCGTAGAGCACGGCGGCCTGGCCGGGGGCGCCGGCGGGCTGGGGCCGGTCGAAGCGGAGCAGCACCCGGCCGCCGTCCTGGGGGATGGCGACGGCGGGGCGCTCGGCCTCGTGATAGCGCAGGCGGGCGGCGCACCGCACCGGGCCGGCGGGGACCTCCCCGGAGATCCAGTGGAATTCGGCGGCCTCCGCCTCCTGCCGGAGCAGGGCGGAGCGGGGGCCCAGCACCACGGTGTTGTCCTCCGGCCGGAGGGCGAGGACGTACTGCCGCTCCCCGGCGGAGACCCCCAGCCCCCGCCGCTGGCCCACGGTGTAGCGGATGATGCCCCGGTGCCGCCCCAGCACCCGGCCCTCCGTGTCCACAAAGTCCCCCGGCTCCGCCGGGCGGCCGGTGTGCAGTTCGATGACCCTGGCGTAGTCCCCGTCGGGGACGAAGCAGATGTCCTGGCTGTCGGGCTTTTCGGCGTTGAGCAGCCCCGCCGCCCGGGCGGCGGAGCGGGACTCCTCCTTGGTGCGCTCCCCCAGGGGGAAGAGGGTGCGGGCCAGCTGTTCCTGGGTCATGGCGTACAGCACGTAGCTCTGGTCCTTGGCGGGGTCCAGGGCCTTTTTCAGCAGGTATTTCCCGCCTCGCTCCTCAATGCGGGCGTAGTGCCCCGTGGCGATGTGGTCGCAGCCCAGGATGTCCGCCCGCTCAAACAGCTTGCCGAATTTCAGGTATCGGTTGCAGTCGATGCAGGGGTCAGGGGTGAGGCCCCGGCAGTAGCTGTCCGCGAACTTGTCGATGACCTGCCGCCGGAACTCGTCGGTGAAGTTGAACACGTAGTAGGGCATCCCCAGCCGGTGGGCGGCGGAGCGGGCGTCCTCCACGTCGCTGAGGGAGCAGCAGGCGTGCTCCCGGGGGACCCCCGCGTCCTCGTTGTCGTAGAGCCGCATGGTGCAGCCCACGCACTGGTGCCCCGCGGCGGTGAGCAGGGCCG
>CAVJBM010000069.1:0-14421 GCA_963647775.1 Anaerovibrio sp. | reverse complement strand
TCTGATCCCGCTGTATTCACCTTCGATGATCTATGACAACGGGGCAAGTCAGCGGGGAAAGGGCCTTCATTGGCAGTTCAAGCGGATCAAACAACAGCTTGGATGGCATTACCGGCGCTATGGCCGTGAAGGTGCCGTGTTGCTGTTGGATTTGAAGGGGTTCTTCCCAAATGCTTCCCACGCCCTGTTATACCAGCGGCACCGGGAATTGATTTTGAACCATGAACTTCAAAACTTGGCTGATACGATCATCCGGTTTTCCCCATGCCCAACACCGGGCCGGGGCTTGCCTTTGGGTGTGGAGCCTTCCCAACAGGAAATGGTGGCCTTGCCCAGCAAGATTGACCAATGGATCAAGTGTCAGGCCCATGTTCATTGCGCCGGTCATTACATGGATGATTACTATGCTTTCTTTCCTACGGTGGATGAAGCAAAATTGATGGGCCATGAAATTGTACGGCGTTTTGAAGCCGCTGGAATCCGAGTGAACAAACGCAAGTGTAAGGTGATCCCGCTTACAAAGCCATTCCGGTTCTGCAAGGCCCGGTTCACACTTACCGAAACCGGCAAGATCAAGGTGAATGGAAGCCGGGATGGAGTGAAACGGGCAAGGCGAAAGCTGAAGCTGTTTCACCGAGAGTTCAAAGAGGGAAAACGATCCTTCTTTGACATAGAACAATACATGGAGTGCCAAAGCGCCTATTACCGGAACTTCAACGATCATGGCCGGTTGCTACGGTTGCGGCGGCTTTACCATGCAATCTTTTTCGGAGGTGGACAATGTTTAGAATCATCAAAGCCGGGGCCGGTATCGGCCTGACCGAGAACCTGAACTACATCAAGAAAGCCGAAAATGGTTGCTACATCCTTTGCCCGGAGCATGATGCTTCGGGCATTGTTTTTGAGGGTGTGGCTTACCATTTGTTGGGCCGTGCCGCTATGGACGAACTGGAAACCGTGAGTTTGGAACAGGCGGACGCAGGAACCGAGATCACCAAGGCCACAGAAGCCGGTGGAATCGTCTTTGTCACCTTGGCGGAAGCCGGGAGCATTGACGCAGAAACGGCGGCGGAACACGCTGATTTGTTCGCTGAATGGGCCTATCCCGTGGCCTACACGGTGGGGCAGATTCGCCGGTATCAGGAAACCCTTTACAAGTGTGTTCAGGCCCACACTTCCCAAGCGGATTGGACACCCCCAGCCGCTTCCAGTCTGTGGAGTAAGACAAGTGATCCAACTGAAGAATGGCCGGAATGGAGCCAACCGGTAGGAGCGCATGACGCTTATTCCAAGGGAGCCAAGGTGAGCCACAACAACAAACATTGGGTTTCCACGGCTGATTCCAATGTGTGGGAACCCGGTGTGTATGGTTGGGAGGAATCGGCTTGATGAATTATAGAACTTATATTTGCCGCAAACGGGCCAAGTTCAAAGCAATTTGCGGACAAGTGAACATTCGATATGGAACCATCCTGAATTGTCAGGGTGGTTTTTTGGTTCTGAATGATCTTCCGGTGTGTTCCGCAACCAGCCAAAACGCCTATGACTTCTTCACACAAAACGATGATGGCAAAGGTGAGGAACGGGGCGAACTGCTGAACAGGATCACCGCAACCCTGATGAAGCAGACAGCCGACCACAATGCCCGGTGGGGGAAGATTTGGGATGATCCCCGTTGTCAGAAGTACAAGCGCCCGGAACAGGAAGATCATTGGATTTGGAACTTTGACTTCTACAACGGCCCCATTGAGGATTTGCGCTATATCGCCGCCCTGATCGGGGCCTGATAGGAGGTAAACAATGACGCTTGAATTGTCCATCGTGATTTCTGTTCTTTCGGTGTCCTTCGCCTTGTATTCGGGTATTTCCAACCTGAAGCGCAACGGCAAGAAGGACACCGCCGAGGAAACCGCCCAGCTTACCACCGTGATTGTGAAGCTGGAAAACATCGGGGATGGAGTGGCCGAGATCAAGGCCGACATGAAGAATGTCAAAGGTGAAGTTCAGGAATTGCGTGAACGCCTTGTGGCCGTGGAGCAGTCCACCAAATCCGCCCACCACCGCCTTGATAGAATTACGGGTGGTGTTGACGGGTGAGCCGCCGAAACACCCCGAAAAAGCCACGGTTTGAAACTTCAAAGGTGATCCTGTTCATTGTGGGGGCCGTTACCGTTTGGGTAACGGCCTTCACGCTTCACATGATCGAGGAAACCAAAGACCTTTCCCCGCTGGCCTATCTGATCCCCGCCGTGTTTGCAGAACTGGCAACCGCAACCGGGTTTTACTATTCCAAGGCCAAAGCCGAAAACCGGATTAAACTTCGGAAACTGTACGGCCCGGAAATCTATAACGATGCAAAGGAGATTTGAAAAATGCTGAACGCTGTTTTGAACAACCTGATCAATATTGGGTGGGCTATGCTGATCTTCCTGTGTGCGTACCTGTCCAATGTGGCCTTTTCCCTTTACTACAACATCAAGATTTTGCTTCAGCCCTTCGACAAACAGAAGATGATCAATTCCGGGCTGAAGATCGCCACCTTTGTTGTGGGCTTGGCCTTGCTGTGTGTAGCAATCACCACCCTTCCCATTTATGCGGATCAGCTTGGGTGGACAATCCCGGAGGAATACACAGAAATCTTTGCAGATTTGGTCATTGTGGGTGCTGTGCTGATGGTTTCTTGTAAATACATCGTGGAAGCCTTCACCAAGTTCAAGGCCATTCTTCAGGTGAAAGGAGATACCGAACATGAGTAATTCCGCCCTTGCAACCTATACCCGGATCACGAAAAACAAAACCAGCCCCCGGAACCATGCCATTGACACCATCACGATTCATTGTATCGTTGGGCAATGGACAGCAAAACAGGGGTGTGATTATTTCGCCACCACAGACCGGCAATGTTCCGCCAACTATGTTGTGGGGAAGGATGGTTCCATTGGCCTTTCCGTAGATGAAAAGGATCGTTCTTGGTGTTCCAGCAACGGCACCAATGACAACCGGGCAATCACCATTGAAGTTGCTTCCGACACCACCCACCCTTACGCCGTCACCGCCAAGGCTTATGCGGCCCTGTTGGATTTGGTAACGGATATTTGCAAGCGCAACGGGATCAAGAAGTTGGTGTGGAGTACGAACAAGAATGACCGTGTGAATCATCGGAACGGATGCAACATGACCATTCATCGTGACTTCGCCAACAAAGCCTGTCCGGGCGAATACCTTTATTCCCGACATGGGGAGATTGCCGCAGAAGTCAACAGGCGGCTTCAGGGCGCTTCCGCTGGTGGTGGGGTAGTAGTTACACCCCCGGCCACAGAAAAGCCCACAGGCGGCACCGCAGGGGCCACCATGACCCCTTACCTTGTGCGGGTGAAGATCACCAACCTGAATATCCGCAAAGGCCCCGGCACAAACTATGGTTCCACCGGCTTCATCAAGCCCGGTGTCTATACCATCGTTGCCGAAAGCACCGGTGCAGGTGCTACCAAATGGGGCAAGCTGAAAAGCGGTGCCGGGTGGATTTCCCTTGACTACGCCACCAAAACCTGACCATGAGAAAAGGCCCTTCCGGTTCAAGCTGGAAGGGCTTTTTTGCGTGTTTCTACTATGTTACTAATAACCCCGATTTTACCCGCTTTCAAAGGGCTGAAATGTTCAGTATTTGGGTGCTTCAGAGCGTTGCAGAGTAGAAATATTTGTGGTATAATACCGGACAAAGAGAGAGGAAAGGATCGATGCCCCGTGAAATGTCCCTACTGCGCCAATCTGGAGAGCAAGGTCGTGGATTCCCGCCCCGCCGAGGAGGGCGCCAGCATCCGCCGCCGGCGGGAATGCCTGGAATGCCGCAAGCGCTTCACCACCTATGAGACGGTGGAGAGCCTGCCCCTGGTGGTCATCAAGCGGGACGGCAGCCGCCAGACCTTTGACAAGTCCAAGCTGCTGAACAGTATGCTCAAGTCCTGCGAGAAGCGGTCCGTGTCCATGTCCACGCTGGAACGCATCGCCGACGAGATCGAGCAGACCCTGCAGAACAAGATGGAGCGGGAGGTGCCCTCCACCGAGATCGGCGAGCTGGTGATGGAAAAGCTCAAGGGCGTGGACGAGGTGGCCTATGTGCGCTTCGCCTCGGTGTACCGCCAGTTCAAGGACATCAGCACCTTCATGAACGAACTGAACAAGCTGCTGCAAGAAAAATAACTGCACCAAAAGCGGGGATCCCGAACGGGATCCCCGCTTTTTATGCCCGCAGGACTGCCGCATTGCCTCGGTTCACCTGGCCCCGCTCCCACAGGAGGGTGAGCAGCTGGGGCTCCAGCGCCGGGGGCAGGGGCCGCTCCGGGAGGGCCAGCCGCAGGCCGTCCAGCCCGGGCGTACCGTACAGGCGCAGCCGGGCCGGGCCGGGACAAGGACCGAAGGCCACCCGCAGGTCCGCCGCCGCGCCGGGCGGGAACTCCGGCAGGCCCCAGCGGGCCCGGAGGGAGCGGGCGAAGCTCTCCCCCGCCCCGCCGGCCTCCACCCCCAGGGCCCGCACCCGGGGGCACAGCCGCTGGGCGCAGGCCCGCAGCGCGCCGCAGAGCTTCGGCCCCGCAAGCACCACCCTGGCCCGCTCCGGCGGGATGCCGTGCTCCGCCAGCCAGCCCAGGATCAGCACGTCCGCCAGACCCTGGTACAGCGGGACGGGGTCCACCGGCCGCAGCCGCTCCAGCCGGTCCAGATAGGGGAAGTCCGCCGTCACCACCCGGTCCGTCCGGCGGGCCAGCAGCGCCCCCTCCAGGGCCCGCAGCCGCCGCTCCAGCCCCCGCTCCGACAGCCTGGGCGGCAGGAACAGCGTGGCCGACAGCAGGGGCAGGCCGGCCAGCTCCACCGGCTCCGGCGACAGCCGCCCCCGCCCCCGGGCGCACGTCAGCAGTCCCGTCATGTCCCTCACCTCGGGGACAGTGTATGCGAAAGCGCCCTCCCGGCAGACCGGGAGGGCGCTCTGTTTGCTTTACCGCTTCAGCAGGTCCAGCGCCGCCTGAAGCTGGTTGTCGCCGTCGCCGGAGAGGGCCAGCTCCACGTCGGGGGTGATGCCCTCGCCGATGAGAGAGTGGCCGCTGCCGGTGCAGTAGGTGGCCACGGAGATGCCCAGGCCGCCGCCGTTGGCCAGCGGGAAGGTCACCTGGGAGTACCCCTTGCCGGAGGTCAGTTCGCCCACGATGGGGGTGCCGTAGGTCTCCCGCAACTGGGCGGCCAGTAGCTCCGCGGCGGAGTAGGTCTCGCTGTTCACCAGTACCACCATGGGCACGGACACGCAGGCGGCGTCCGACTTGGTCTCCATGCGGAACCACCAGCGGGGCTTCTGGGTGAGGACCACGCCCTCGGGCAGGAGATAGTCCAGGATGTCCTCCAGCTCGGAGATATAGCCGCCGGGATCGTTGCGCAGGTCGATGACCAGGCGCTCCGCGCCGTCGGCCAGCAAACCGTCGGTCACGGAGCGGAAGCTGTCCGCCGCGCCGGTGTAGAAGTTGGCCAGCTTGACGTAGCCCACGCCGTCCTCCAGCATCCTGCCGCTGGCGGAGGGGCTGCGCAGGCGCTTGCGGCGGCAGGTGACCTCCCGGGTCTGGCCATCCTCCCCCAGGAGGGTGAGGGTCACGTCGGTGCCCTCCTCCCCCGCCACCCTGCTGGTGGCGTTGTAGCGCTCGTCCCCGGCGATGGAGACGCCGTCCACCGCGGTGATCACGTCCCCGGCCAGGACGCCCGCCGCCTCGGCGGGGCCGCCCTCGGTGACGCCCACCACCAGCAGGCCCCGCTCGTCCTCATAGTTCACGGTGACGCCCACGCCCACATAGTTGTTGGCGCGGCTCTCCTGCACCTGCCGGTAGCGCTCCTCCGTCAGGTAGTAGGACCAGCGGTCCCCCAGGCCGTCCACCAGAGCGGCCAGGGCCTGGTCCGCCGCGCCGTCCAGGTCGGCCTCCGTGTCCACAAAGGCGTATCTGGCCAGCAGCCAGCCCTCCATGAGGGCCAGGCCGCTCTTCCCCAGCAGGAGGCAGGCGCCCCCCACCGTCACGCCCAGGGTGACGACCACCGCCAGCAGGATCTTCGCCCAGCCGGGGAGCCCCCGGCGCTTTTCCGCGCGCGCTTCTTCCATGATGATACCTCCGAAAAATCCACAGGGCGGGCAGAGCCCGCCCCGTGACCGATCAAATTATTTGCCCAGCATCTTCTTGATGACGTTCACATAGGGGCCGGTGTAGGGCAGGCTGGGATACAGCTTCAGGACGTTGTCCCGGGCGCCGTTGATGCGCAGCTCGAAGTGCAGATGGTTGCCCGTGGAGTTGCCCGTGGTGCCCACGTAGCCGATGACCTGGCCCTTCTCCACGGTCTGCCCCACCTTGACGATGGGCTGGGTGCGCTGGTGGGCATAGAGGGTGGAGTAGCCGTTGCCGTGGCTGATGATGCAGTACCAGCCGTAGGAGGAGTACTTGTTGGAGCTCACATAGGTGACCACGCCCCCCTGGGCCGCGTGGATCTGGGTGCCGGCGGCGGCGGGGATGTCGGTGCCGGTGTGGGTCTCCCAGCGGCCGGTGATGGGGCTGGTGCGGCCGCCGTAGACCGAGGAGATGTAGTAGATGCCCGGCAGGGGCCAGTACCAGTCGCCGCTGTTGTTCAGTGCGGCGATCTGGGCGGCGTACTGGGCCTCCGCCTTTTTCAGGTTGGACTGGATCTGGCTCTCCTCCGCCGCCAGCTTACGGGCCTGGGCGGCCAGGTCCGCGGCGCTCTCGGAGATCTTGTCATACAGGGCCTGGGCGTCCGCCTGCTGGGTCTCCAGCTCGGCCTTCTTGGCCTCCAGCGTCTCCTGGGCCGCCGCCTGCTCCGCCCGGTCGGTCTCCAGCTCCTGGCAGGCGGTGTCCAGCTCCGCCTGGGTGGCCTTCAGCGCGTCGATGATGCGGCTGCTGTAGTCCATGATATCCGAAATGAGGGTGGTATAGTCCAACAGCTGGGAAAAGCTGCTGGACTGGAAGATGATGGACAGATAGGACACGGAGCCCGTCTCCTCCACCCAGCGGACGTGGGCGCAGAATTCGGCGTACTGCTCCTCCTTCTGCACCTCCAGGGCGGCGATGTCCTCCTCTTTCTGCTGGATGTCCAGGTCGTACTGGTCCAGCAGGCGCTGGCTGGCGATGATCTCCTGCTCGGTGAGCATGATCTGGGACTCGATGAGAGCCACCATCTCCTCCGCCTTGGACAGGTCGCCCTTGATGGCGTTCAGCTGCTTCTGGACCTCCTGCTTCTGGGAGGAGATGTCCGAGAGGGAGTTTTTCAGGTTGTCGATGTCGCTTTTGGTGACCTCCGCCTTGGCCAGCACCGACAGGGCGGGCACCAGCACGGACAGGAGCATGATGACGGCCAGCACGATCACGACAATGCGCAGGGTCTTTTTTTTCATGAGGTCCTCCTTACACTTTCAGGAAGCGGCGGATGGCCAGGCCGGAGCCGCAGGCGCCGATGAGCGCGCCCGCCGCCAGGAACAGCAGCAGGACCCGGCCCCAGATGGCGGCGAAGGGGATCACGGAGAACAGCGTCACCGCGCCGCCGGCCACGATGGCCCGGTACACGGCGGTGTACACCCCCCACTGGAGCAGAAAGGCCACCAGCGCGCCGAACAGGCCCAGCAGCAGGCCCTCAATGATGAAGGGGCAGCGGACAAAGCCGTTGGTGGCGCCGCACATCTTCATAATGGCGATCTCCTCCCGCCGGGCGAAGGTGGTGAGCCGGATGGTATTGGAGATGATGAACAGGGACACCGCCACCAGAATGGCCACCAGGATCCCCGCCAGGGCGGTGGCCACGTTGCGCACGGTGACGAAGCCCTCCGCCAGCTTGCCCTCCGCCCGGACGTTGGCCACCCCCTCCAGGTCATAGACGGCATCCACCGTCTGGTTGAACTGGCTCAGGTCAGTGACCCGGATGGCCAGCCGGTCCCGGAACACCTCGTCGGGCAGGTCGGCGTACAGGCCCTCGTCCTCCCGGCCCTCCAGATAGGCGGCCTTGGCCTCCTCTCTGGTGTGGAAGCTGACGTCAGCCACGTTGGGCAGGCGCTTCACCCGGCTTATGAGGCTTTGGATCTGGGCGTCGGTGTAGTCCTCGTCGATGTAGGCCAGGAACTCGTTCTCGTCCTCCAGGGTGCCCAGCATCCGGTCCGCATTGAGGGCCACCAGGGAAAAGGACCCCATGATGAGCAGGCAGGCCATGATCATGCACACGGCGGCGAAGGACATGAGCCCGTGGGTGAAGATGCTGTGGAAGCCCTCGCTGAGGAAGTAGCCCAGGTCAAATCGTTTTCTCATACTTGTAGTAGCCTCCCTCCGCGTCGCTGACCAGCCTGCCGTCCTTGATGGCCACCACCCGCTTGGAGAAGCGGTCTACCAGCTCCTTCTCATGGGTGACCACCAGCATGGTGGTGCCCATGGTGTTGATGCGCTCCAGCAGGGTCATGATCTCCAGGGAGCGCTGGGGGTCCAGGTTTCCGGTGGGCTCGTCGGCAATGATCATCTGGGGGTTGTTCACCAGCGCCCGGGCGATGGCCACCCGCTGCTGCTCGCCGCCGCTCATCTCGTTGGGGTAGACGTTCTTCTTCTCCCCCAGGCCCACCAGGTCCAGCACGTAGGGGATGCGCTTGCGCATTTCCCGGGGGCTGGCCCCCACCGCCCGCATGGCGAACTCCAGGTTGCCCCGGACGGTCTTTTTCTCGATGAGCCGGAAGTCCTGGAACACCACGCCCAGGGTCCGCCGCAGGTAGGGCACCTGCCACTGGCGGATGTTGTTCAGATTATAGCCGTTCACCATCACCCGGCCGCCGCTGGAGTGCTCCTCCCCCGTGAGCAGCTTGATGATGGTGGACTTTCCGGAGCCCGAGGGCCCCACCAAAAAGACGAATTCCCCGTCTTCGATCCGCAGGTCCAGCCCCTTCAGGGCCTTGGTGCCGTTGTCGTACTCTTTATATACATCAACCAGTCGTATCATGGCCCGCATCTCCGTTGTAACTATTTGTAACCTTTTTCAGGACAGTTATCATCTCCCCCATTATATCGGCTGGTCCGTGGCGTGTCAACCTATTTCCCCCGGTTCTGACAGAAATCGGCGGCAAATTTATGTTAACTTTCTGTGACGCCGCAGAACGAAAAAGTTACAAATGGTAACAAAAAAGCAGGGCCCGCGGCATTGCCGCGGGCCCTGCCCTGCTTGACTCGATTCAGGACTCCACGCCCCGGGACACCAGGTACTTCTTGACCATGAGGGCCACCTTGAAGGTGATGGCATCGTCGAACTCCCGCAGATCCAGGCCGGTGAGCTTCTTGATCTTCTCCAGGCGGTACACCAGGGTGTTCCGGTGGACGAACAGCTTCCGGGCGGTCTCGGAGACGTTCAGGTTGTTCTCAAAGAACTTGTTGATGGTGAACAGAGTCTCCTGATCCAGGGCGTCGATGGGGTTCTTCTTGAACACCTCCTGCAGGAACATCTCGCAGAGGGTGGTGGGCAGCTGATAGATCAGACGGCCGATGCCCAGGTTCTCGTAGGTGATGATGGAGCGCTCGGTGTCGAACACCTTGCCCACCTCGATGGCCACCTGGGCCTCCTTATAGGCCCGGGCCAGGTCGCGCACGTGGTTGACCACGGTGCCCACGCCCACCACGGTCTTGATGCCCAGCTCGTGGAGGATGGCGTCCTGGACGGTCTGGGCGATCTTCTGGGCCTCGCGGCTGTCGCTGCCGTCGTTCAGCTGCTTGACCAGGGCCACGTCGGTCTCGCTGATGGAGAGGACGTAGTCCACCTGCCGGTCGGGGAAGAGGTTGGACACCACGTCCACGGCGGCGATGTCCGGCTCGCCCAGCTGGCGGATGAGGATGACGGCACGGGGCACCTCGGAGACGAAGTGCAGCTCCTTGGCGCGGACGTAGATGTCGCCCAGGAGGATGTTGTCGGAGAGGATGTTCTTCACAAAGGTGGACTTGTCGTGCTTCTCCTCGTAGTAGGTCTTGGCGCCGTTGAGGGCGATGGCGGCCATGGAGCACAGCAGGGCGGCCTGCTCGTCCTCGCCGCGGGCGAAGGCGGCGTAGTCGAACTGGCCGTTCCAGCCGCTGAGGGTCTTGAAGGTGTAGCCGTCGCAGACGGCGGAGCCCTCGGGCTCGGCCAGGAGCATGGCGGCGGCATGGCTCCACTTTTCGCCGATGCAGGACAGTTCGTTGCAGGCGATGACGGTGCCCTGCTCGTCGATGACGCCGATGGCGCGGTCGGAACAATCCTTCATCTGGAGGACGATGCTCTGGAAAATACGGCTGGACATGGTTCAGTTTCCCCTTTCAAAGACACGGCGCATCAGGCGCGCCGCCGCTTTCTGTTGGTCATGCCGCTATTATACCTGTTCCCCTTGCTAACTTCAATAGTTTTTTTGAAATTTTTTGTGGAATTTGACACTCTTTTTGGCTCAATGACGGAAAAGGGCCTGGATCTCCTCCTCCGTTAGTGCTCTCCAACCACCGGGAGGCAGCTCCGGGTCCAGTTCCAGCGGGCCGAAGCGCAGGCGCTTCAGGTAGGTCACGGGCTTCCCCCGGGCGGCCATCATCCGCTTGATCTGGTGATATTTCCCCTCGCGGAGGGTGATATGGGCGCTGCGGCCCCCGGGCAGGAGCTCCAGCTCCCCCGGCAGGCAGGTGTAGCCGTCCGCCAGGGTGATGCCCTCCGTCACCGCCCGGCAGTCGTCCCCGTCCAGCAGGCCGTCCACCTCCACGTAGTAGACCTTGTCCACGTGGCTCTTAGGGGCCAGCAGGCGGTGGGCCAGGGGGCCGTCGTTGGTGAGAAGGAGCAGGCCCTCGGTGTCCTTGTCCAGCCGGCCGGCGGGGAACAAGCCCAGCCGTTGGTACTTCTCCGGCAGAAGGGAGAGCACCGTGGGCTCCCTGGGGTCCTCGGTGGCGGACACCAGGCCCGCGGGCTTGTGGAGCATCAGGTACACCGGGCCGAAGGTAATGGGCGCGCCGTCCACCGCCACCTGCTCCGGCTCCGCCTTGGCCTCCGGCTGGCGGCAGGGCGCGCCGTCCACCGTCACCCGGCCCGCCCGGATGAGGTCCCGGGCCTCCTTCCGGCTCCACTCCCCTGTGTTGGCCACCAGCTTGTCCAGCCGTTCCATAGCCTCGCCTCCCCTGCTTTCTGGACTGGATTATATCATATCCCGGCGGAAAAATACATAGTCTATAGCATCAATGGGGACAGGAGTGGTGGAGGATGTTCGTCATAACGGCCCGGATACCAAAGAAAAAGCTGCTGGCGGGGGCCGTCACCGCCCTGTGCTGCTGCCTGGCGGCGGGGGCCATCCTGCTGGCGGCCATGGGGCGGCGGATCTCCCCCGCCCTGGCGGAGGTCAGCGGCCTGCGGGGCGAGGATGAGCGGGCGGCCTATCTGGCGGAGCTGGGGTGGGAGATCAGCGGAGAGCCCGCCGTTGACGAGCTGCTCATCCCCCGCAGCTTCGATGAGAGCTACGACGGCTATCTCGCCCTCCAGAGCGCCCAGGGCTTCGACCTGAACCGCTGGCGCGGAAAGGCTGTAAAGCGATATACCTACACATTATCCAACTGGCCGGAGGAGGGGCGGGAGATGCGGATCGCCCTGCTGCTGAGGCGGGACACGGTCATCGGCGGGCACATCCAGTCCGCCGACGGCAGCGTGGTGCTCCCCCTGACCGGCACGGGATCAAAAAGCGCGCCCGCGGAATGACCGCGGGCGCGCTTTTTGTGCTTCTATTACAGGACCTTGCCGCTCTTGTACAGGAAGATGAGGTAGAGGATATAGCCCACCAGCTGGACGATGAGCATGATGATGCCGATGGCCGCCGCCAGGATGTTCAGGATGGGGATGATCGCCAGGATCTGGACCACCACGGACACCAGGGCGCAGATGAGGTAGATCAGCCACACGGTGCGGCCCTTGGCGGACTGCTGCTCCTGACCCACGGCGTGGAGCAGGTTGGCGGTGGTGGTGCAGACGTAGTAGACGATGGCCAGGCCGATGATGGTGCTGACGATGCTCAGCAGGCTCTTGACGATGCCGCTCTTGAAGAAGGCGGAGATCAGGTTCACCACCACCTGGGCGATGGTCAGGTAGAAGGCGGTGCGGTAGCCCTCGTCATCACCGGCGGCCTTGAACAGGCCGTAGGCAGCCAGGACGGGGCCGAGGATGCGCAGGATCACGCCGACGATGGGCACCAGGGACAGCACGGAGCCGATGATGGTGACGATCTCGCCGTAGAACATCAGCTTCAGGCCATCCGAGGCCATGGGATAGCTTTTCATAGTAGGTTCCTCTTTCAGAATTCTCACTCTTTTATCATATGCACATTGACGTGCGGATAGGTCATCTCGATGCCGGCCCGGTCAAAGGCGGGCTTCATCCCATCCAGCAGGTCATAGTACACGCTCCAATAATCCGCCCCGGCGCACCAGGCGCGCACCACATACTCGATGGCGTTGTCGCCGTAATTGTTCACCCGGACCATGGGGGCGGGGTCGGCCAGGGTGCCGGGGGTGGCCCGGATCAGGTCCAGCAGGGTCCTTTCCACCAGCTCCACCGGCGCGTCGTAGGAGGCGCTGACCTTGTGCTCCACCCGGCGGGTGGGCTGGCTGGAGTAGTTGACGATGGTGGCGCCGATGACGGCGCTGTTGGGCAGCTGGACCAGCTTGTTGTCCGCGGTGAGCAGCTTGGTGTAGAACAGCCCCATGTCCTGCACGGTGCCGGAGCAGCCGCCGCACTCCACGTAGTCGCCCTCCTCAAAGGGCTTGGAGGCGATGAGCTGCACGCCGCCGGCCACATTCCCCAGGAAATTCTGCACCGCCAGGGATACGGCCAGGCCGGCCACGGAGAGCACCGCCACCAGGGAGGTCACGGGGATGTTCAGGTAGCCCATGACGATGAGCGCCGAGACGAACAGCAGCACCAGCTTCACGATAAAGCGGACCATCTTTTTGATCTTGTGATCCAGCTCCGACTTGGCCAGGCCGCGGTCCAGCAGCCGCAGGGCCAGCTTGATGACCACCAGGCAGATCACGGCCAGCACCACGGCCCACAGCAGCTTGCTCAGGGCGAAGCCGGCGATCTGGGTGGAAAGGAAATCTTTCACGGGGTTGCCTCCTTGCGTTGGGATCATGTCTATTCTACCGCAGATCGGCACAGGACGCAAGCCCGAATCGACAAACTTCTCAAAGGATCAGCCGGCGGACGCCCGGGATGCGGGAGAGCACCCAGCAGGCCGCGGCGCACAGGAGGAAGATCAGCAGCGACAGCAGCGGCGCACCCAGCAGCGGGTGGATCGTGTTGCTGTTCAGGCCCAGGTGCAGCAGGACCTTCTCCACCCCGAAGTGGACGAGGTAGATGCCGAAGGTCAGCGGGCCCAGGACGCCGATCCCCCGGCGCAGCCAGGAGCGGCCCTCCAGCCAGGGCCCCAGCTGCCGGGCAAAGGTGAAGATGGCCAGCGCGAACAGCGCCGTGCCCACGGTGAACACGCCGTAGTTCACGTACTGGTGATCGTCCTGCCAGGAGCGCCAGTCGCTGTACAGCGCCGCCGCCGCCAGCAGGACGGGCGCCGCCGCATAGAGGGCCGTCCGGAGCCATTTGGGCAGCTCATAGGTGTGCAGATAGTACCCGGCCACGTAATAGAACACATAGCCGCCGAACATCCGCACCTGAAATGCCTCCAGCAGGCCGGACAGGGGCTTCAGCGGCGTCAGCTTCAGCAGGGCGGGCAGCACCACCGCCCACAGGCCGGCGCAGATCACGAAGTAGCGCAGGGTCCTCCGGTCCGCCCCGCGCACCATAGCGCGCAGCAGCGGCGTCACCAGATAGAGCCCCAGCAGCATGAACAGATACCAGAGGTGGGAGTACGCCTTGCCCTGGAGCAGGCCCTTCCCCGTCGCCAGCAGCCGGGCCCAGACCGGGCCGGAGCCGCTGTACACGCCGTAGGCCAGCGCCCAGAAGGCCAGCAGCAGGGCCATGCGCAGGATATAATGGCGGAACAGCTTTTTCAGCGGGATGTCTCTGGACAGCAGCAGCGCCCCCGACACCATGCAGAACACCGGCACGCTCCACCGGGAGACGGCGTTGTAGGTGTTGTTCACCAGCCAGTAGGCGGAGCGGATCTGCCCATACCAGTTTTCCGCCGTCACGTGGATGAGAATGACGAAAAAGGCGGAGATGATCTTCAGGAGATCCAGATAGTAGGATCTGCCTGCCCGCGCGGGTCCGCCCAGGTCCGCCGGGTGTTGGAACTGCTCCATTGTGCGTTCCCCCTTCTCTTTGGTGTTCCTATCATAGCATATTTTACGGGAATTGGGAAGCGTCTGAACAAAAAGCGCAAAAATGGCAGGCCGCCCCTGGGGCAGATCGGGCGGGCGG
>CAVJBM010000068.1:0-3319 GCA_963647775.1 Anaerovibrio sp. | reverse complement strand
CCTGATCCTCTTCGCCGTGCTGCTGGTGGCCGGGGCGGTCCTGTCCGCCGTTCTGGCCGGCAGCCCCGCCTTCTGGCACGTCTGGGGCTGGTTCGACGCTTGAGCGGCAGCGTCTGTAAGGCGGAAAGCATTGACAGAAAAGGCCCCCAGCCGGCGACGCCGGCTGGGGGTCTTTCAATTCAGATTTACGCCTTGGCTGCGGCCTTTTTCCTGTGCCGCTTCACCAGCTTGACCGCCAGCACCGTGATCCCCGCCAGCACCACGATGAGGGCCGCCACCGCCAGCAGCACGATCCGCTGGACGTATGCCCCCCAGGTCCCGGCGAAGCCGAAGGGCAGCTTCGTGCCGATGAGGTCCCTGTAGTAGAGCATTTTCGTCTCGTACCGGCCGGGGTCCTCTGCCCGGAGGGTCACCAGCCGGGCCCCGTGCTCCAGCCCGTCTCCGTAGATGTAAAAGCCCGTGCTGTTGGTGTTCACCAGGTCGATGCCCCGGTAGGTCAGCTCAAAGTCGTTGACGTGGTCGTGACCGAAAAAGGCCGCCACGATGTCCCCGCCCTGGAGCCATGCGTCGAACTCGCCGCCGTTCACATCGGGCGGGCAGGGGCCCTCTCCCAGCTCGCCGGCCCGGAGGTTGCCGGTGTACCAGTGCCCGCTGCGGCTGCTGAAGCCCTCCACCGCGCCGTTCCTCTTCTCTGCGGCGTCCACCTCGGTGAGGGCGTCGTAGATCTCCGGTACGATGATGTGCTGAAAGGCGTAGGCCGGCAGGGGCGTGCCGCCGTTGGCCTCCGTCAGGGCGGCGCAGGTGTCCAGATACCAGTCCAGCTGGTCCTGCTGGACCCAGGCGTATTTGCCCTGTCCCTCGGGGGCGTAGGTGCCCGAGTCGAAGAACCACAGGCTGCACAGGGCGCGGCTGCCGTCGGCGGCGTACACCGGCAGATTGTAGTTGCCGCAGCCGGAGATGGAGGCCCCCTCCGGCCCGGCGACGGCCAGACAGCCGGGGTAGGTGCGGTAATAGGCCATCTGCGTCTCCTTGGACACGCCGCCCTCGTCGTCGTGATTGCCGAACACCACGGCGAACCTCAGCCCCCGCGCGGCCACGGGCCGCAAAATGGCGTCCAGGGCCTTTTGGGTGCGCTCCGCGCTGGCGCCCAGGGTGGGGGAGTGGATCTGGTCGCCCAAAAAGACCACCAGGTCGGGCCGGGCGGCGTCCAGCTCCGCCTCCAGCAGGGCGATGGTCTCCGCCTGGGGCCTGTCGATGTCCTGGGTGTCGGCCACGATCAGGATGCGGAACTCGCCGTTCTCGTCAAAGCGGAGCGTTTCGTCCTCCGCGGCCAGGGCGGGGGAGACCAGCGCCGCCGCCAGAATGAGGGCCAGCAGCGCGGCCCCCGCTTTTTTGCACAGACCCATAGGGCAGACTCCTTCCTGCATACCAATGTACCCTTGTCAGCCGAGGGTAAAATCAGTGTAACACAGCTTGGCAAACTTTACAAACAAAAAAGAATGTATTCTATGCTCTTTCGCCGAAAAACTTTCCCTTGTATTTGGGCGGCGGATAGTCTATAATATTTATTTGCTATTTGTAAGGTAAGGGGGGAGCGCCATGGACCGGCGGCCCATTGGAGTGTTCGATTCCGGCCTGGGCGGGCTCACCGCGGTGCGGGAACTGGCCCGGATCATGCCGGAGGAGGACCTGATCTATTTCGGCGACACCGGCCGCGTGCCCTACGGCGGCCGCTCCCGGGAGACGCTGGTGCGCTACGCCCTGCAGGACGCCGCCTTTCTGGGCTCCTTCGGGCCCAAGGCCATCGTGGTAGCCTGCGGCACCGTGTCCTCCAACGCCATGGAGGAGCTGCGCGCCGCCTGCGCCGTACCGGTGTACGGCGTGGTGGAGCCTGCGGCCCGGGCCGCCGTCCGGGCCACCCGCGGCGGCAAAATCGGCATCATCGGTACGGAGGCCAGCATCCGCTCCGGCGCCTATGAGCGGGCGGTGCGCCGCCTGGCCCCCGGGGCGGAGGTGCTCAGCACCCCCTGCCCGCTGCTGGTGCCCCTGGTGGAGAACGGCCGCTACCAGGCGGAGGACGCCGTGGTGGACATCATCCTGGGGGAGTACCTGACCCCCCTGCGGGCCGCCGGGGTGGACACCCTGGTCCTGGGCTGCACTCACTACCCGCTGCTGCGGCCGGCCATCGCCGGCGTCATGGGCCCGGAGGTGGCCCTGGTGGATGTGGGGGAGGCCTGCGCCCGCCTGGTGGCGGAGGACCTGGCCCGGCAGGACCTGCGGGCGGAGCGGACGGAGCCCGGCTGCCACCGTTTTTACGTCAGCGACAGCACCGGCGGCTTCGGCCGGCTGGCCACGATCTTCCTGGGGGAGGACGTCACCGGCGCGGAGCAGGTGGACATCACAGCCTATTGAGAGGTGCGCGAGCATGAGCGACAATGTCATTATTTCAATAAAAGGCAAGCAGATGAGCGCCGACGGCGCGGACGAGATGGAGCTGGTCACCGCCGGCGAGCTGGAGCGTAGCGCCGAGGGGGCCATCACCGTCTCCTATCAGGAGACGGAGCTCACCGGCATGGAGGGCACCACCACCGTGGTCCGCATCGACGGTCCCCGGGTCACCCTCCTGCGGGAGGGCGCGGTGAACTCCCAGATGGTCTTTGAGGAGGGCCGCCGCCACCTGTCCATGTACGAGACGCCCTACGGCGCCCTCTCCGTGGGCATCGACACCCGCCGGATGAAGAGCACCGTGGGGGAGAGCGGCGGCGACCTGGAGATCGACTACGCCATCGAGGTGGACAATCTGCTGGCGGGGCAGAATTTTTTCCGCATGAACGTGCGCAAGGACGCTGCCATCCGGCAGTGAGCGAGAAGGAGAGAGAAATTCATGAACATGATCCAACTGGCCCGGGAGCAGGTGGCCCAGCTGACCCAGCAGGCCTATGAAAAGGCGGCGGCGGAGGGCCTGCTGCCCGCCGGCGCGGAGATCCGCGGCAGCGTGGAGGTCCCCAAGGACAGCAAGAACGGCGACTTTGCCTCATCCTTTGCCATGGCGGGGGCCAAGGCCCTGCGGCAGAACCCCCGGGCGGTGGCCCAGATCATTCTGGACCACATGGACCTGGAGGGCAGTCTGTTCCAGCGGGCGGAGATCGCCGGCCCCGGCTTCCTGAACTTCTTCTATGCCCCCCGGTGGTACGGGCAGGTGCTTTCCGCCGTGGAGGGCGACCCCAACTACGGCGGCGCAGACGAGGGCAAGGGCGAGAAGGTCATGGTGGAGTTCGTCTCCGCCAACCCCACCGGCCCCATGCACATGGGCAACGCC
>CAVJBM010000067.1:584-6355 GCA_963647775.1 Anaerovibrio sp. | reverse complement strand
TCCTTATTCAGATTTCAACCCACGCGCCCCGTGAGGGGTGCGACCTTGGTCAACTCCGCGCGCTCCTTATACTCGGCGATATTTCAATCCACGCGCCCCGTGCAGGGCGCGGTGCGGCCTTCTTTCACCCCATGCGGGTGCAGGTCACGCCGGAGGGAAGGCGGGTTTCATCTACGGAAATAGTGTAGTCGGCGTAGCTTCTCGGCGCGGTCACGCCGTCTTTATGCTCCGCCCTGACAAGGTCGAAGAGTTTGTGCGCCGGCGCGCAGCCCAGTTCGGAGTCGTGCCGGAATACGATCAGTTCACGCACGGCCATCTTGCCGCGGGCGGCGGAGCGGTCATTCTCGAACATGTTCAGAATGGCGGTCCACAGCAGGTCGAGGTCCTCCTCCGAAAAGCCGGTGGTCTTGCGGGCCAGATTGGCGGAGACGTAGCCTTCCACCCGGTAGAGCCCGTAGGGCACGATGTACTTCCGGCCCATCTCCGTGCCCTTTTTCTCCGCGTCCGCTTCGGTGGTGATGGCTACCCGGGTGATGGTGACCTCCTGGGGCAGGATGGGGTCCACGCTGCGGGCAAAGCCCAGCTGCACGGGGCCGCGCACCTGGCCGCAGTTCAGCGCGCCCTTGACGAAGGTGGTCATCACCGCGCCGAAGGTGCGGATGTCGTAAAAATTCCGGCACATGAAGTCCCGCAGGGTCTCGTCCAGATGCGTGTCCTTCTTTTTCGCTTCTTTCAGCTTGTCCGGTTCCACGCCCACATAGGCGCAGGCCTCCCGGTCGCTGGTGTTCAGGGGTACGCCGCCTTTGATGTAGATGCGGCAGCCTTCCGTACCCTCTTTGGCGGCGCCATCTCCACATAGTTGCGGATCTTGCGCTTCAGGCAGACGTCCGTCACCAGGCCGTAGCCGGTCTCGGGGTCTACCCGGGGCATGTTGCCCGCGTCGGGATCGCCGTTGGGGTTGCCGTTCTCTACGTCAAAAAATATCACGAATTCGTAACGGTTCTTGATCGGCTCAGACATATTCCTTCTCCTCCTTCTTTGTGTACCGCTTCTGAGTCTGGTGGTAGTAGCCGAGGTCGAACGAGCCCTGCTGCGCCAGCGTCATCCGGGCGGGATAGTTCTCACCCAGTACGCCCTTCAGCGCACTGACCTGCTTATCAAAGTAGACGCGCTGGCCGGGCTCCAGCTTTCGCAGGTGCTTTTGATAGAGATTGTTCAGCACCGGGAAAATGCCGGCGGGCGCGGATGCCGCGGAGTTAAAATACTTGTCTTTGATGGTCGCGTTGATGCCGGGATTCGCGGCCTGCTGTGCCGCCTCGTAGACCGCAAACAGGCGGCCAAGCGTATAGGCGGGGTTGGTGCTCTCTTCATTCAGGCTCACGGTCAAAACCTCCTCCGGACAGTCGTTATGTGGATTTTTCAGGTAATACGCTTTGAGGATAGCCGCGCGGCCCCAGGTGATGCTTCGCTCCGCCCTGATGCGGAGCATCACGGCCTCCAGCAGAGAAGCCGGGTAGGGACCGCCGGAGAAGATCGCGCGGGCAGTGGCCCCCGCCATGGCGGGCGAGGGCGACTTGTCGCGGGCGTTGGGATTCACCGTCTCCCGCAGCAGGGCCCACAGCGGAAGATAGTTGAATTTTTCGTAGGCGGGCCGCACGATCTCCATGCGTTCGTAGTGGCCGTTCACATGCTCCATCAGCGCGCCAAAGCTGTCCCGCAGGAAAAAGCGGACGGAGAGCCGGGCCGCATTGGGGGCCAGGCCCAGAATGTAGAAGGGGCGGTTTGGGTCGATACCCAAGTCATCGCAGGGCAGGCCGTCGGCCAGCCGCTTCAGCGCGGCGTGCAGATCGCTGTCGGATAGGCCGCCGACATCTCCGCCGAAGAGAGCCCCCATGGCAAAGCCCTGGTAGGCCGGATCGGCGCCCTCTGCCCAGCAGACTACGGTGGTGTCTCCGATGGTCTGCACGTTGTCCCTGTCCGCCAGCAGATGATTCAGTGCGGCGGTGTAGGCAAAGGCGGCATATTTCCCGACGGGAGCGTTGAAATTTTGCTCATGCCCGTAGGAGCAGAAGGCCGGCGCATTGAAGGAGACCAGGGCCGCGCCGCTGGACTGGGCATCCCGCACTCCTTTGATGGTGGGATGGACTGCGGCGATCTCGTCCTGCCGCCCGGTCACCAGACACTGCATCCGCACCGCACCCTCGTCGGCTTCGCCGCGGTACCGCTCCTACGCCGCGCGGACAGCGGCGTCCTCATGGGGAAACTGGCCGTCCACCCGAAAGAGAAGATTGACACCGGCGGTGACTTCCGTCATTTGACCAGCCAGGGCGGGATGCTCCGCCGCCTGTTCCGGCCGCCAGGTATCGAAAAAGGCCAGAATGGCCTGTGCGGCAGGGGCGTCCACTCCGTCCAATACCGCGTGGTGCAGCGCCGCCGCCGCGGCAAAGCAGGCCCGGCTCCGCTCTGGTTTTCCCTTCTGGTCGATGCCCAGGAGGTAGGCGGAATTGTCCCAGAGAAAATTGGACGCGATGTCGGCGGTGCGCTTCACCGCCGCCGGTAAGGGGATCGGCCGCGGCTGCAAAACGGTCCTTTTCCCCAGTTCCGTCTCCTCCAGGGTGGGGACGATCTGGACCAGCCGCCCTTCCTCATCCAGACACAGGGCATAACTGATCCTGGCTGGCGCCCAACCGGGGCTGTCGATCTCTCCCCGCCGCAGAAGATCCTCGTAATACCCCGTCAGTGCCTGGAGAATCATCCTCTCACCTCCCCGCTGTCCGGCGGCGGAACGGCCATCACGCCGTCTATCAGACTGGCCCGGAAGAATTTCGGCGTGATGTTCTGCGGATCGCTGTAATCCATGTCCCACAGCACCCAGCCCAGGTCACGGACGCCCTTCAACTCCTCCGGGCAGGGCGGCAGCTGGGTGCAGCGGCAGAAGTGAGCGGGAAACTCCCGGGTGCCGAGGTAGGGCATGCTGTAGCACTGACCCCGTTCCAACCGACGCTTGATTAAGTCCTGAAATTTGCCGGGGTTGTCGCCGGGAGCGGCCCTTTCCGTCATGTCAAAGTGTGCGTCGATGACGTAATGCACGTCCCGCAGCACCATGGCCGCCCGCTGCTGGATGCTTTTCGGCGCAGCCAGATACAACTCCCCTGCCCCCTTCTCCATCACCGCTTTTACCCTGCGGGCGCTGATGGTGTCCTTTACCTCGTTGCGGCGGATGTTGGTGAATCGGATGGGGCTGCATACGTGGATGCGGTCGATGACCCACCGCATGCCTGGATGCCAATAGCAGCTCTCCAGCAGCCCGCGGGCCGCAGGCGGGGTCATCACATCATAGCTGACATGTTCTGTTTTGAACTCGGGCCGCGAGAAGAGCGCATACCCGCCCCATACCTCCACCTGGATTGCCATAGGATCACCTCTTTCTTCTGCTGATGGGGATATTATACATGAATTTGTGTCCGATAAAACGGACATCAATTAAACTCTGCTTTTCCGGTCTCCGGCTCCAATGAGAGGCCCATGGTGTCGCTGTATAAATCCATATCAGTCAGAATGGCGCTCTCCGCGTCCAGGGCCGGAAACTCTCGGGCCGTCAGCAGTGCGCCGGCGTTATACAGCGCCTGGAAGTGCTGGTCATACACGGAGACCCCGTAGCGCCCCAGCTTCCGATAAAGCATCCTGGAGCCGCCTTGGGTGCGCAGCTGTTCCAGCAGTTCCGCGCCTGCCCCGTAGGGAATGTAAACGGTGCGGGTATTTTGGTCGATGAGATGAAACTTTTCCGCCACCGTGCGGAATGGCAGCATGCAGCCGCTGATCCCCGTCTCAAATGCTTTGACGATGCCATGCTTGTCCAGCGCGGTTCCGGCAAGGCTCCGCAGACTGCGGAAATACAGGCCCATGGTCTCCGCTGCGGCTGGGTCACGGCCCTGAGCCAGGGCTTCCCGGGCGGCGCCGATGGCCGTTTGGAACAGCATCGGCGGCGGCTCCGTCCGCTCAAAGACCGTCACGACGCGCTCCCCTGCCGGTCGTGTGCCCTCCCGGTTGCAGCGACCTGCCGCCTGCAGGACGGAGTCCAACCCCGCTAATTCTCGATACACGAAGGGAAAATCCACATCAACGCCCGCCTCGATCAGGGAGGTGGACACTACCCGGCAGGGCAGCCCGGCTTTCAGCCGGGTCCGAATCTCGTCCAGCAGCGCCTGACGCTGGGCCGGAATCATCAGCGTGGATAAATGAAAGCTGCCCTCAGGGGGCAGCAATGAAAAGATGGATTGGGCTGCCTTGCGGCTGTTGACGATGCAAAGCACCTGCGCCTGCCCGCTCAGTTGTGCACCCAGGGCCTCATTCGTCAGTGTTCCCGCCTGACGGAAGCTCACCCGGCGGAAGCGGTCGTGCAGCGGCGCCAACTGGGGGCACAACTCGGTCACCGGACAGCTGGGGGCGTAGGCGCGCAGCAGATCGTCCAAGGAGGGTTGGGTGGCCGTGCACAGCAGAACTGTAGAGCGAAAGTGCTCTGCCAGCGACGCCATCGCCGCGGCGCAGGGACGCAGGTGGCCCAGCGGCAGCATCTGCGCTTCGTCGAAAATGATGACGCTGTTCGCAAGGTTGTGGAGTTTGCGGCATTTGGACGGGCGTGCGGCATACATCGATTCGAAGAACTGCACCGCAGTCGTCACGACCACCGGCATGTCCCAATTTTCCGCCGCAAGCGCACGGCGGACCTCCTGGGGTGCCGCACCGTCGGGAAGGTCGAACTGTACGCCCGAGTGATGCTCCAGCACATTGTCGGCACCCAGAATGTCCCGGAATACTTGGGCGTTCTGCTCGATGATCGACGTGTACGGGATGACATAGATCACCCGCTTCATCTCGTGTGCCGCTGCGTGGCGCAGCGCAAAACCCAGGGACGCGACCGTCTTTCCGCCGCCAGTGGGTACTGTTATGGTGTAAATGCCTTTTGGTTTACTGCCCGCATCCATGCAGGAACTCAGGATATTGCAGCGAAGTTTGTTCAACTCCGTTTTGGGGTGCTACCATGGCGCGATGTAGTCCTCCAGCCGCTGGAGCAGCGTCGGAAGATCGTCATAGCCGCCGCTTCCGCGTTCCCCATTCATGAAACGCTCTGTGTCCAGAAAATCCGCGTCCACCAGGCAGGAGTAAAGCAGTTCGGCGATTCCCTTTTTGAGCCGCCCGCAGAGGGTTGCGTCCCCCGCACGGTCATTTTTCAGATTACCGAAATCAGAAAGCCCACCGTGGTGCCCGGCCACACAGGCGGCGGCACCGGACCGCCCCAGCTTTGCGCAGGCCACCGCACCGGCGGTGGCGTGGTCGACGATGGGCCCGCCTTCCAGCAGCCGCTTTTGAAAGCTGTCGGCGCATTTGCCCAGGTCGTGTGCGAGTCCCATGAATTCCCCGTCCGCTTCTGCGCCGAAGGCACCCGCGAACGTGCGGCACAGTGCGGCGGTCTCGGTCAGGTGCTCCGCGACCGTCTGGCGGCGCAGGCCGTCCTCTGAAATGTGGGCGTAGTATTCCATTTTTCCTCCTTTTCCGGCGTTGTGTGTGGGGTGGCGTGGTGATGCCCGCCCTGAATGAACGCATCACATTTCGATCCACACGCCCTATGAGGGGCGTGACGCTTCAAAATGTCCTTTTCCGAGTGGATGCAGGCATTTCGATCCACGCGCCCCGCGAGGGGCGCGACAGCAAAAGCGCACAAAAAACTCTTCGTACTTTTGTAATAACAGACGAAATTCAAGAATTTCTGC
>CAVJBM010000067.1:0-574 GCA_963647775.1 Anaerovibrio sp. | reverse complement strand
ACGCATCACATTTCAATCCACACGCCCAGCCAAGGTGCGCGACAGCAGTTTTCTTGATATTAACACATAGGTTCCCACATTTCAACCCAGGCGTCCCGTAAGAGGTACGATGGTTCTTTCCGGCGTCCGTCAGTTTCGGGGCCTATTTCAATCCACGCGCCCCGTGAGGGGCGCGACGGTCCAGCAGGTCCTCGTCCACCAGGTCCACGATTTTTCAATCCACGCGCCCCGTGAGGGGCGCGACGGCAAAAGCACACAAAAAACTTTGCGTACTTTTGTAATAACAGACGAAATTCAAGGATTTCTGCGCAGAATGCCGTCTGTCAGAGCAGTCTGTTCCTTTTTTGCGTGGGAAAGCGGGGCTGATTTCGGTGCGAACCACCCCGTATTTTTCTGCGCGTTTGCGCTTCGCACTATAAGATCATGGGCTCTTCCGGGAGGTAAGTCTGCTTGCAGCCGAAGTGTTCGATCTTATTCTCGTACTTCTTTCCCAAGTAGTAAAACCGCAGGCTGTCTTTTTCCGGGTCCATGATCTTGCGTAATTCGTGCTGCAGGCTGCGGCACTGAGCCGTGT
>CAVJBM010000066.1:0-5232 GCA_963647775.1 Anaerovibrio sp. | reverse complement strand
GCCCAAACGCCCCTCCGCGGAGGAGCGCCCCCCCTGGGAGGAGCCGGAGCCCGTCCCCGTCCGGCGGGAGGAGCCGGCAGCCGCTCCGCCCCCCGCCCCGGCGGCAGAGCCCGCCGCCCGGCCCGCCCCCACGGGCAGCTGGCCCGGCTGGAGCGCCTTTAAGGAGGCCCTGCGGCCCGCCATCCCCGTCAGCGATTTCAGCTTTTTCAGCATGTGCGGCGGCAGCTTCGACGGCCGCACCGTCACCCTCTGGACGGCCAACAACTTCATCCGCGACATGCTCTCCAAGCCCGCCATCACCGGCCCCGTGGCCAAAACGGCGGAGCGCCTGCTGGGCGGCCCCGTGCGGGTGAACGTGGTCACCGGCGCGGCCCCGGCGGAGTCCGCCCCCGCCGCCCCCGTCCCCCAGCCCCCGGAGGGGGAGGAGGACGCGCTGGAGGCCTTCCTGGCCGGCGGCCTGGGCAACATCATCGTAGAGGATTAAACGAATCTCAAGGAGGTCTACACATATGGCAAAGGGATTTAACAGCCGCGGCATGGGCGGCATGGGCATGGGCGGCGGCAACATGCAGAACATGCTCCGCCAGGCCCAGAAGATGCAGCAGGACATGATGAAGGCCCAGGAGGAACTGGAGAGCAAGACCTACGAGGCCGCCGCCGGCGGCGGCGTGGTGACGGCCACCGTCTCCGGCAAGAAGGAGGTCACCGCCGTGACCATCGACCCGGAGGCCGTGGACCCCGACGACGTGGAGATGCTCCAGGACCTGATCGTGGCCGCCGTGAACGAGGCCCTGCGCAAGGCGGGGGACGACGCGGCCAGCCAGATGTCCAAGCTCACCGGCGGCATGGGCCTGCCCTTCTGAGGGCCCGCCCCGGAGGATCATACGAAGCCTGAAAGCGGCAGCCGTTCCGGCTGCCGCTTTTTTGTCCGCCGCACAAAAATTTCTGTTTCGGAGGAAAAGACTTGCGGCGGGCGGCAATTCCCTATATAATAAATAGTCAACAGCGCGGAAAGGGGAGAGGCCCGTGTACAACAGCACCCTGTGCTACCTGGAGAACGGCCGGGGGGAGTACCTGATGCTCCACCGGGTGAAGAAGGCGCACGACGTGAATCACGACAAGTGGATCGGCGTGGGCGGCAAGCTCGAGGGGGACGAGAGCCCCGACGAATGCCTGCTCCGTGAGGTCCAGGAGGAGACGGGGCTGACCCTGACCCGCTGGCGCTTCCGGGGCGTGGTGACCTTCCTCACCGACGGCGGCTGGGAGGGGGAGTTCATGTACCTCTTCACCGCCGACGGCTGGACGGGGGAACTGGCCCGGGACTGCGCCGAGGGCGACCTGGAATGGGTGCCCAAGGACCGGGTGGAGGACCTGCCCCTGTGGGAGGGGGATAAGATCTTCCTGCGCCTGCTGGCGGAGGAGGCCCCGCCCTTCCTGCTGACCCTGGAATACCGGGGGGACGCCCTGGTCCGGGCGGTGCTCAACGGCCAGCGATTGAACTAATTTTCAAGGAGGAATCACCATGAAATTCAAGGATATGCCCTATCAGCGCCCCGACCTGGAGGGCGCGAAGCGGAAGGTGGCCCAGCTGACCGAGCGGCTCAAGTCCGCCGCCGACTATGAGGAGGCCAAGGCCGCCTTCCTGGAGATGGAGACCGAGATGAAGCACTACTCCACCATGGCCAACCTGGCCAGCATCCGCCACTCCATCGACACCCGGGACGAGTTCTACGACGGGGAGGTCAGGTTCTTCAACGCCGCCGGCCCCGAGCTGCGGGAGTACCAGCAGCAGTGGACCATGGCCATGCTGGCCAGCCCCTTCCGCCCCGACTTCACTGCCGAGTACGGCGGCCTGATGTTCCTCAACGCCGAGATCGAACTGAAATCCTTTGACCCCTCCATCATCCCCGAACTCCAGGCCGAGGGCGACCTGACCCAGGAGTACGAGAAGCTGCTGGCCTCCGCCCAGATCCCCTTTGAGGGCAAGACCTACACCCTCTCCCAGCTGACCCCCTTCAAGACCGACGCCGACGACGCCCGCCGCCTGGCCGCCTGGAAGGCCGAGGGCCGGTGGTACAAGGACAATCAGGCCGAACTGGACCGCCTCTACGACGAGCTGGTCCACCTGCGGGACACCATGGGCAGAAAGCTGGGCTACGAGGGCTACACCACCCTGGGCTACTACCGCATGGGCCGCAACTGCTACGGCAAGGACGACGTGGAGAAGTTCCGCGCCGCCGTGCGCAAGTACCTGGTGCCCGTGGCGGACGGCATCTACCGCGAGCAGGCCAAGCGCCTGGGCAAGGAGTACCCCATGTCCTTTGCCGACAACGCCCTGGAGTTCCGCTCCGGCAACCCCCGGCCCGTGGGCACCCCCGACGACATCCTGGCCCAGGGCATGAGGTTCTACGGCGAACTCTCCCCCGAGACCAGGGAGTTCTTCCGCACCATGCTGGACGACGAGCTGCTGGACGTTCTCTCCACCGAGGGCAAGGCCGGCGGCGGCTACTGCACCGAACTGGCCGACTATGAGGTTCCCTTCATCTTCGCCAACTTCAACGGCACCCAGGGCGACGTGGAGGTGGTCACCCACGAGGCGGGCCACGCCTTCGCCTCCTGGATGAACCGCAAGCGTGTGCCCGCGGAGTACATGTGGCCCTCCATGGAGGCCTGCGAGGTCCACTCCATGTCCATGGAGTTCCTGGCCTGGCCGTGGGCCGAGGGCTTCTTCGGCCCCGACGCGCGCAAGTTCCGCTATAGCCATCTTGCGGCGGCCCTGACCTTCATCCCCTACGGCACCCTGGTGGATCACTTCCAGCACGAGGTGTACGCCAACCCCGATATGACCCCCGCCCAGCGCCACCAGGTGTGGAAGGAACTGCTGGGCGTGTACATGCCGTGGATGAAGTTGGACGGCGATATCCCCTTCTACGCCGACGGCGAGGGCTGGCAGCGCCAGCACCACATCTACTCCAGCCCCTTCTACTACATCGACTACTGCCTGGCCCAGACGGTGTCCCTCCAGTTCTGGGCCATGAGCCAGAAGGACTTTGCCGACGCCTGGAAGCACTACATGGCCTACACCGTCCAGGGCGGCAGCCATACCTTCACCGACCTGCTGAAAAACGCCGGGCTTGACAGTCCCTTTGAGGAGGCAACACTGGCCGGCGTGTGCGCCGATGCCCGGAAATGGCTGGAAAACTACGACCTCAATGGCCTGTACTGAGCAGATAGACGGCGAACGCACCGGAAAAGTCCGTCGAACTGTAGGGATTGACAAAAACGAAAGGTTGACAATCGGCGGTTGAGCAACTATAATATTTCCAACAGATTTCCCTCCGATTCAACGCTTTATTTGACGAAAACGCTAAAGCGGGAGAGGATTTGCAGGAAGTCCGGCGGAAAGCTGCAAAAGCGCCGTCCGGCTCCGATCCTTGAATTGTCAATTCTCAATTGGCGATTCTCCATTTCGTGAACATAGGGAAGAATGCCCTTTTAGTTCAAAAAATTTTTAGGAGGATAAGCAACATGAAAAACGCCAAGAAGCTGCTCGCTCTGCTGCTGGCTCTGGCTCTGTGCGTTGGGATGCTGGCCGCCTGCAGCGGCAACAAGGATCCCCAGCCCACCGAGACCGGTTCCGCTCAGCCCAGCGAGACGGTGGCCCCGGCGGACGCGACCTATACTTATAAGGATTCCGTGTCCACCATGTGCACCAACTGGAACCCCCACACCTATCAGACCACTGATGACGCCTACCTGGCCGAGTTCATCCGCGTGGGCCTGTACGGCTTCGTCTTCAACGACGAACTGCACCCCGTGGAGGGCAAGGAGGCTTACTCCGGCTACAAGATCATCCCCGAGATGGCCGCTGCCGAGCCCGTGGACGTCACCGAGAAGGTCAAGGCCGAGCACCCCGAGTTCAACATCCCCGCGGATGCCACCAAGGGCTATGCCTACACCATCGACCTGAACCCCAGCGCCTGCTGGGAGGACGGCACCCCCATCAATGCCGACACCTATGTGTACTCCATGCAGAAGCTGCTGGATCCGAAGCTGCTGAACTACCGCGCCTCCGACTACTATGCCGGTGACTTCTCCGTGGCCGGCGCCGAGGCTTACGCCAACCAGGGCTCCACCTCCTATGCCGGCGCTCTGGGCATGAGCCTGGATGAGTACCTGGCCAGCGGCGGCAGCCTGGACGACGTCGTGGTCGACCTGGACGGCTTCTGGGGCATCAAGACTGCTGACGGCAAGAGCTTCGCCTCCATCAACGACGACACCCTGATCCGTGACCCCGCCGTGGCCGAGGGCGAGGATGAGGATTACGTCTCCGCCAAGTACCTGTACGAGACCTATCTGGCCAACGGCCAGGTCTACGCCGGCTATCAGGCCGATTACCTGGGCACCGCCAAGCAGTGGGCCGACGGCGTTGACTACAGCACCGTGGGTCTGTACAAGACCGGCGACTACCAGATCACCCTGGTCCTGGCCAAGTCTCTGGCCGGCTTCAACCTGCTGTACAACCTGTCCTCCAACTGGATCGTCAAGGAGGACCTGTACGAGGCCAACCTGAAGGAGACCAACGGCGTGTGGTCCTCCACCTACAACACCAGCGTGGACACCACCTCCAGCTACGGCCCCTACAAGCTGGTCACCTATCAGACCGATAAGTTCCTCCGCCTGGAGAAGAACGACAAGTGGTACGGCTGGACCGATGGTCAGCATGACTACGTCGATCCCACCGACGGCAAGACCTATCAGATGTACCAGACCTCTGCCATCGAGTGCTCCGTGGTGGAGGAGGCTTCCACCCGCAAGCTGATGTTCCTGAAGGGCGAGCTGATGGGCTACGGCCTGCAGGCTGAGGACTTCGACTCCTACCGCAACAGCGACTACGTCCACTTCACCCCCAGCGAGACCATCTTCTTCCTGATCCTCAACGGCTACAAGGACGCCATCGAGAACCGCGAGGCCGCCGCTGACTTTGATCAGACCACCACCGACCTGGAGACCATGACCCTGCTGTCCTTCCGCAAGGCTGTGGCCGTCACCTACGACAAGGAGCTCTTCGCCGCCACCATTTCTCCCGCCCGTTCCGGCGGCTACGGCCTCATCGGCACCGCCTACCTCTATGACCCCGAGACCGGCGCCCGTTACCGTGACACCGACCAGGCCAAGAAGGCTCTGTGCGAGTTCTACTCCGTGGACACCTCCAAGTACGACAGCCTGGAC
>CAVJBM010000065.1:0-4876 GCA_963647775.1 Anaerovibrio sp. | reverse complement strand
GTGTCGCCCTTCTCCCCGTCCGTCTGGGTGGACTGGCGGTTGTACGACCAGTTCAGATACACCGCCGCCCCCACGAACACCACGATGGCGATGACCACCGCGTTGCGCTTCCATACCTTCATATTTTCGCCCTCCATTTACAAAATTTCAGGAACCCTTACAAACTGTGATGCGGTCGGACCCCAGCCCCGTGAGGGCTGACACCGCCTGGGTGAGCAGCAGCTTCACCTGGGGGTCGTCTCCGCCGCGGCACACCACCAGCGCCCCCTGAAAGGTGGGGTAGTTCTGGCTGAGCAGCACCGCCTCCTCCCCCGAGCCGGTGGAGAGGATCACGGTCTTGGTGGTGCTCTGGGCGTCTCCGTCGGCGCGGGACGCGGTGACATCCTGGGCCAGCACCCGCTCCATGCCGCTGCGCACCGTCAGCACCACGGACACCTGCCCGGCGCCGTCCACCTTGGAGAGCACTTGGCCCAGCTTTTCCTCCAAGGCCTCCACTGAGAAGTCCTCCTCCGTGCCGCTCACCGGGTCGGACCGGCCGGCCTCCTTTCCGCCCGTGGGCAGCAGGAGCAGCACCGCCCCTGCCGCGATGACCAGCAGCACGAATCTGTACTTTTTGAAAAACTCCGTCACTTTTTCCGTAGGCAGCTTGATGTTCATGGCTCCGTCCTCTCAAATCTGATGCAGTCCGGGGCCAGCCCCAGGTCGCGCTCCAGCAGGTCGGTCAGGGCCTGCCGCTGGCCGTCGGTCCAGCTTCCCCGGAGCACCGCCGACGCCGGGACCGGCGTGCCGTCGGCATTGGGGGCCACCGCCACCTCCGCCGTGCAGGCCGCACCCAGTTCCGCCGCCTTGTCCGAAATATATGCGGCGGTCTGCTCCGCTATGATGGTCTCGTAGAGAAAATCGTTTCCCCGCTCCAGGGCGGCGGCATACTCCCCGCCGGAAGCGGACAGGTCCGCCGGCCAGCTCCCCAGGGAGGTCAGGTCCAGCCGCAGGATGGGGCTCACCGCCGCCAGCACCATCACCAGGCCGCCGGCCAGACGGCAGATCTTCCGCATCCGGCCCTCGCGGATCAGGCTCTCCGCCAGGGCCATGACCATGGCCGCGCAGGTCATGCCCAGCAGCCAGCTTTTCACCGGGGCCGTCATGCGGCCACCGCTGTGGCGGAGGACACCAGCGACACCAGCAGGAGCAGGCAGCAGGCCCCGGTCATGCCCATGAGCAGGCCGAAGGCCCCGCCGATCTGATCCACCAGCGCGGCGATGCGGGGCGGCGCCACCGCCGCCGACACAGCCGACACCAGCTTGTACACCAGATAATGGGCCGCCAGCCGCAGCAGCGGCAGCAGGCAGATCCCCAGCACCGTGATCATTCCGAACACACCCACCGTCCCCTTCAGGATCCCCGCGGAGGCCAGGATGGTGTCCGCGGCGTCAGACAGGATGCCGCCCACCACCGGGATGGCCCCCGAGATGGCAAATTTGGCCGCCTTTACCGCGGCGGCGTCCGCCGTGCCGGACACCACGCCGCTCACCGTCAGATACCCCACAAAGCCCAGCATCACCGCCGTCAGCAGGGTGGTCACCGTCCATTTCAGCAGGGCGGCGATGCGCTTGAGCCCCTCGTTCCCCAGGGCTGCCTGGGCCACGCAGGCGGCCAGGTAGCCGTACAGCAGCGGCACCAGCAGGCCGTTGATCAGATTCACCAGCAGGCCGGAAAACAGGGTGGCCGCCGCCTGGCGCACTGCCGCGCCCGTCACCGCGCCGGTGGCCGCCGTCACCGCCGCCACCGCGGGAAAGAGCACGTTGGAGAAGGAGGTCATGCTCTCGATGGCCCTGCGGCCCAGGCCCAGCATGGAGTCCACGTCGGCGGCCGCCACCATGGCCACCGCCAGGGCCCCCACCAGGGTCACCGCCTGGACGCGCCCGCCGCCCGCGGCGTCGTACACCGTCTCCGCAAAGCCGCACAGCAGCAGGATGATGGTCAGCAGCACGCCGGAGCGCACGGCGCTGCGCAAAATGCCGCCGGCCTCCCCCTTCCCCTGCTGGAGAAGGCGGTCCAGCCCCTGGTCCAGCGTCTCGCCGTAGCGGGCGGTGCCGCCGCTGTTCTTGGCCGCCCGCTCCAGTCCCTCCAGATCCAGGGCCTCCTCCTGGGCGGCCGTGACCTCCTCGGCGGTGAGCGCCAGGGCCGCAGGAGCCGACCACAGCAGCAGCGCCAGCGGCAGCAGGAGCAGCCACAGGCGGCGGGCGGTCATAAAAGGTCCCCCATCAGGTCCAGCACGGCGGTCATCAGCGGGAGCACACACAGCAGCGCCAGGGCGGCCCCGGCGGTCTCCACGGTGGCGGCCAGGGCGCCCTCCTGGGCGTCCCGGCAGAAGTCGGCCCCCAGCCGGGTGACCACGGCGATGCCCGTCACCTTGAGCACCGGGGCGATAACGCCGGGCTTGAGCCCGCCGGCCTCGGCCAGCCGGTCCAGAAAGGCCACCACCGTGCCCAGGGCACCCGAGCAGTAGGCCAGGATCATCACCCCCGCGCACACCGACAGCAGCAGCGCCAGCTCCGGCGCCTGCCGCCGCACCACGATGGCGCAGATGGCGGCGATCATGCCGGCGGCGGCCACCTTCATCACCTCGCTCATAGGTCGAAAAGGGTCTTGACCGTGTCAAACAGGCCGCTGATCTCCTTCACCACGATCATCAGCACCACCACCAGCGCCACCAGCGTGGTCATGGTGGCCATCTCGTCCCGGCCGGAGCGGGTCAGCACCTGATTGAGCACCGACACCAGAATGCCCACCGCGGCGATCTTAAAGATGAGGTCTACATTCATAGGACGTCCCCCTAAATGAGAAGTATCAGCAAAAAGGCCCCGGCGGTAAGGCTCAGGGCGCCGTATACCCGGCCGGACTGCTTCCGGCGCTCCGCCGCCTCGTCCCCCAGGCGGGCCAGACGCTCCGCCGCCTCCCGGAGGGCCGCACTCTGACTCTCCCCGTCGTAGCGGCCCAGCACCCCGCCCAGGCCGGTCAGCACCGCCCGGTCCTGGGGCTCCAGGCTGAGCCCGGCGCCGGTCAGCGCATCCTCCCAGCAGTCCTGAAAGCGGCGGCCGTCCAGCCGCCTGGCCCCCTCCGCCGCCCGGCGGAAGAATTCTCCGGCCCGGCCGCCGGCGGCCTCCGCCGCAGCGGACAGCAGCTCCGGCAGCGGGGCCAGCCGGTAGTCCAGTTCCCGCCCCATCTGCTCCAGCCCCGCCGCAAGACCGGCCAGGTCGCTGACCCGCCGGTCCAGTCCGCTCACCGCCAGCAGCCCCAGCAGGGCGGAGCCCCCGGCGATCAAAGCGACCCCCACCATGCGGATCACCCCAGCACCTCCACGGTAAACCGGCGGCCGGCGGCCGTCCTGCGGAGGATCACCGCCCGGCGGAAGGCCCCCGCCTCCGCCAGCGCCCGGTAGACCGGGCGGCGGAATATGTCCTCCCCGCTGCCGCCGTGGGCCGTGGCCAGCAGGGCCACTCCGCAGCCCACTGCGTCCAGCAGGGCGGCGGCGTCCGCCGGGTCGGTGATCTCGTCCGCGGCCAGCACCTGGGGGCCCATTCCCCGCAGGAGCATGGTCAGGCCCTCCGCCTTGGAGCAGCCGTCCACCACGTCGGTCCGCCGACCCACGTACAGCTGGGCCTCCCCCTGCCAGAGGGCGGCCACCTCGCCGCGCTCGTCCGCCAGCCCCACCCGGAGGTCCAGGGTGTCCGACAGGGCCCGGATCAGGTCCCGCAGCAGGGTGGTCTTGCCCGCCCCCGGCGGCCCCAGGATCAGCGTGCCCTGAAACGCGCCGCCCTCGGTCAGGGCGGGCAGCAGGCCGTCGGCCTGTCCCTCCACCGGGCGGGCCACCCGGAGCGCCGCCGATGAGAGATAGCGCAGGGCGGCGATCTCCCCGTCCCGACGGCTCACGGTGCCGCACAGCCCAAGGCGGTGCCCGCCCCGGAGGGTCACATAGCCGCTGCGGGTCCGGTCCAGCACCGTGTGAGCCGACGCCTGACTGACGTTTTCCAACAGAGTGCGGAGGTGGCCCTCCGTCACCGGCGGGCCGCCCAGGTCGCGCTCCCCCGCGGCCAGCACGACGGACAGCGGGAACCCACGCCGCAGCCGCAGTTCCTCCACCCCGCCCTGCTCCGCGCCGCTCAGACTGTCCAGCCCCGCGGCCAGCTCCGCCGGCAGGACCGCCCGGACGGCCTCCAGTCCGGCCATTTCTCTCATGCAGTCGCCCCCTTGTGATACCACATGGTATGAGGGCGTGTCCCCTTTTATGCCCGAAAAAAGAGGGGGCCGTCAGGCCCCCTCCGGTGTCATTTCAGGATGTGCTCTGCGTTGCGGCCGGAGACCCGCTCCGCGCATGGCAAGCAGTTTTACTTTACGCCAGTTCCTCCGCAACGCGCCGGGCCGCCGCCAAGAAATTTTCCCGCGCTCCGAAGGAGGTGAGCCGCAGCCAGCCCTCCCCGCAGGTCCCAAAGCCGCTGCCGGGGGTAGTCACCACGCCCGAGCGCTCCAGGAGCCGGTCAAAGCAGCCCCAGGAGGTCAGTCCGCCCGGCACCCGCAGCCACAGGTAGGGGGCGTGCTCCCCGCCGCGGACCGTGAGCCCCGCGGCAGTCAAAAGAGCCCGCATCTGCCGGGCCGTCTCCCGGCAGGCGGCCACCCCCGCCAGAGCCTGGGCACGGCCCTCGCCGGCGCAGACGGCCTCCGCCCCCCGCTGGGTCACATAGGACACGCCGTTGAACCGGGCGGCCTGCCGCCGGGCCCACAGAGCCCGCAGAGGGACGCCGCCGGGGCGCAGGCCCTCCGGCACGACGGTATAGCCGCAGCGGACGCCGGTGAAGCCCGCTGTCTTGGAGAAGGA
>CAVJBM010000064.1:0-2662 GCA_963647775.1 Anaerovibrio sp. | reverse complement strand
TCCACTCCTGTAGGTAAGAGCAGTATTCACGGATCTGCTCGCGGATATCCTGCGGCATCATATCCCTCCGTTCGTCTCAAAAACGATTCGTCCAACAGCGTACCAATATACTCCGCTTCGGGCCGCCTGTCAATCTGCTTTTTCGCGGGGCCCCGCAAAGGGGCGGCGCGGGCTTGACTTTTGCCGCGTTTGGTGCTATCCTCTGGTACAAGGGAATGAAGTTCTCCCGTAGCTTCGGCTAAAACCGCGTTCAGCTGATGACTTCTGCATTTTATGTGCAGAGGGGCATCGGCTTTTCTGCGTTTTAGGAGGAATTTTTATGCTCGCATCCCTTGCCCTCATCCTTCTGGTGGGCCTCTCCGCCGCGGCGCTCTGCCAGCGGCTGCGGCTGCCCCGCATCATCGGTATGCTGCTCACCGGCATCCTGCTGGGGCCCTACGTGCTGGGCCTGCTGGACCCGTCCATCCTTGGCGTCTCGGCGGAGCTGAGGCAGATCGCCCTCCTCATCATCCTGCTGAAGGCCGGCCTGTCCCTGGACCTGGCGGATCTGAAGCGGGTGGGGCGGCCGGCGGTGCTGATGTCCTGCCTGCCGGCGGCCTTCGAGATTCTGGGCTATGTGCTGCTGGCCCCGGCGCTGCTGGGAGTCACCCGGCTGGAGGCCGCCGTCATGGGTGCGGTGCTGAGCGCGGTGTCGCCCGCGGTGGTGGTGCCGCGGATGCTCAAGCTCATGGACGAGGGCTGCGGCACGGCCAAGAGCATCCCGCAGATGATCCTGGCCGGGGCCTCCTGCGACGATATTTTCGTCATCGTCCTGTTCACCACCTTCGCGGGCATGGCCCAGGGGGGAGCGGTCCGGGCGGCGGCCCTGCTGGACATTCCGGTCTCCATCCTGCTGGGGGCGGCCTTCCTGCTCATGGCGGTAGAGGACTGGGCGGAGCCCTGGGTGGCTGTGTCCGGCCTGCTGGCGGTGGTGAGCATGGCGTGCGTGCTGAAGCTGCGGAGCACGGCGGCGGTGGCCGGGCGGCTCTCGGCAAAACTCGGCAAGCTGTGGCTGGCGGCGGAGGTCCTGCTGTTTGTGCTGGTGGGGGCGGCGGTGGACATCCGCTACACCCTGGCCGCCGGACCGGCCGCGGTGGGGATGATCCTTGCGGCGCTCCTGTTCCGAGCCGCAGGGGTGGCCCTCTGCCTGATCCGGACGCCCCTGACCCTGCGGGAGCGGCTGTTCTGCGTCCTCGCCTATCTGCCCAAGGCCACGGTCCAGGCGGCCATCGGCTCCGTGCCCCTGGCCATGGGCCTGCCCTGCGGCAGCATGGTGCTATCCGTGGCGGTGCTGGGCATCCTCATCACCGCGCCCGTGGGGGCCTTTGCCATAGACCTGACCTATCGCCGCCTGCTCACAAGAGAATAGGGGAGAGGATGCCGGCGCGAAATTCGCACCGGTATTTTTTAATTCGGTACTCGACAAATGCAACTACTGAGTATAATATAATAGTGAACCAAGCGAAAGGAGATGCGTATGAACACCCAATACAAGAAAGGCGTGCTGGAGTTGTGCGTCCTGTCCCTGCTGAAAAAGCGGGACTGCTATGGATATGAGATCTCCGAATTCCTGTCCGGGCACATCGCCATTGCGGACGGAACGGTCTATCCCATTCTGCGGAAGCTGAAGGCGGACGGGCTCCTCACCACCTATTTGCAGGAGGAGAGCGGCGGACCGCCCCGCAAGTATTATACCTTAACAGAACTTGGCCGCGAGACATTTGAGGCCGACCGCGCGGAGTATCTGGACTTCGCCCGGTCGGTACGGAAGCTATTGGAGGATGAGAACGATGACGAGACATGAATTTATTGATACCCTCTCCAGCGAGCTGAAGAAGCGCCGCATTGCCGACGCCTGCGACATCGTGGAGGAGTACGACGAGCACTTTGACTTCAAGCTGGCGGACGGCTATTCCGAGCAGGAGATCGCCGCCCGCCTGGGGGACCCGGTGAAGCTGGCCGCCCAGTTCGAGCCCGCCGCCCCCGGCGAGAAGCGCCCGGCGGGGAAGAAGGCTCTGACGGTGACCGGCCTTGTCCTGCTGGACATCCCCGCGGTGCTGGCCCTGATCGCCCTGGCGGCCTTCGGCCTGGTGCTCATCGCCGCGGCGGCGGCCTTCGGCGGCGCGGGGGTCTGCCTGCTGGCCCGGCTGGACCCGTCCGGCCTGATGCCCGCCATGCCTTACGGCTCCGCCGTGGTGCTGGGCCTGGCCCTGCTGGCCCTGTGCGTGCTCACCGCCGTGGGCTGCGTGTGGTATACCGCCTTCCTGCGGCAGGTGGCCCGCTCCTACGGCCGCTTTCACAGCAATTCCATCGCCGGGGCGGAGGGCAGGCCGACTCTGCCGCCGCTGCCCATGCAGCCCCAGCTGACGCCCCGCCGGGCCCGCGGTCTGCGCCGGACCGCCCGGGTGGCTCTGATCCTCTTCGCCGTGCTGCTGGTGGCCGGGGCGGTCCTGTCCGCCATCCTGGCCGGCAGCCCCGCCTTCTGGCACGTCTGGGGCTGGTTCGCCGCCTGAATACCAACGGCTGTAAAGTGAAAAGCATGAACAAGGTCCCTGCCGGCAGCACCGGCAGGGACCTTCAAATTTACGCCTTTGCCGCGGCCTTTTTCCTGTGCCGCTTTACC
>CAVJBM010000063.1:7764-10236 GCA_963647775.1 Anaerovibrio sp. | reverse complement strand
GCCGTCCACGCCGTGGCCGCCGCCATCCGCCGGGGCCGCGTGGGCATCTCCGCCAAGCACAAGCCGGTAAGCTTCATTTTCGTGGGCTCCACCGGCGTGGGCAAGACGGAGCTGGTCAAGCAGCTGGCCGCCGACCTGTTCAACACCCCCGAATCCCTCATCCGGCTGGATATGTCGGAGTTTATGGAAAAGCACTCCGTGTCCCGGCTCATCGGCTCGCCTCCGGGCTATGTGGGCTATGACGACGCGGGGCAGCTCACGGAAAAGATCCGCCGGAAGCCCTACTCTGTCATCCTGTTCGACGAGATTGAAAAGGCCCACCCCGACGTGCTCAACGTGCTGCTCCAGATTCTGGACGACGGCCGGGTCACCGACTCCCACGGCAAGGTGGTCAACTTCGAGAACACCGTCATCGTCATGACCTCCAACGCGGGCAGCAACACCCGCAGCTCCTCGCTGGGCTTTGACCGCTCCGCCGCGCAGGCCGGAAAGGAAAAGGCCATGAAGGGGCTGGAGTCCTTCCTGCGGCCGGAGTTCATCAACCGGGTGGACGAGATCGTCTGCTTCAACCAGCTGAGCGAGGACAACTTCAAGGCCATCGCCCGCATCATGCTGTCCGAGCTGGAGGGCGTGCTGAAGGAGAAGAACATCTCCTTCAGCTATGACGAGAGCGTGCTGGACTATCTGGTGAAGAAGTCCTACTCCGCCCAGTACGGCGCCCGCAACCTGCGCCGGCAGATCCAGAAGGACCTGGAGGACCCCATCGCCTCCCTGCTCATCGACCGGTACGCCGACCCCTTCCGGGCCGTGGCGCTCCACAGCGACGGGGAGACCATCGAGATCGCCGCGCTGTAACAAACAAAACCCCGCCCCGCCGTCACAGACGGCGGGGCGGGGTTATTTAATATGGGGACGGCCCGATGGGGGCATCGGGCCCTACGGAAAACATGGGGAAATGCCTTCTCTGCTCAGAAGCTGATGACGCCCAGATGCTCCAGCAGGATCTTCACGCCGATGAGCACCAGCACGATGCCGCCCACCAGCTCGGCGGCGGACTTGAACCTGGTGCCGAACACGTTGCCGATCTTCACGCCCACGGCGGAGATACAGAAGGTACATGCCCCGATGAGGAGCACCGCGGGCACGATGGCCACGTCCAGAAAGGCGAAGGTGATGCCCACGGCCATGGCGTCGATGGAGGTGGCCAGGGCCAGCAGCAGCATACTGAGGAAGGACAGGGAGGCGTCCACCTTTTCCTCCTCCTTGCTGAGGGATTCCCGGATCATGTTGCCGCCGATGAGGGCCAGCAGGGCGAAGGCCACCCAGTGGTCCACAGCGGTGATGAGGTCCGCAAAGGTGGAGGCCAGCAGAAAGCCCAGGGTGGGCATGATGGCCTGGAACGCGCCGAACCACGCGCCCACGATGAGGGCGTGGCGCACCTTGAGTTCGCGGATGGACATGCCCTTACAGATGGACACGGCCAGGGCGTCCATGGACAGGGCCACCGCCAGCAGCAGAAGTTCTCCCAATGACATACAAGACATCCTCTCCGGCACAGGGGCCGTGTGTTCTTGCGGAGGGTGCAAAAAAAGACTGCCCGCCCGCAGACGGATCAGTCTCATCGTTTCAGGGCCGGCCAGACGCGGAGGCGTCAGCATGTTGACCGGGCCGCGGCAGCGCCGCCGATTACTCCCTTTTCCTTTTTCTGATTATAAAGGACGCGGGGGCCTTTGTCAACGGGCAGTTTCCTGTGAATTTTCGGTGAATTTTGCCGCAAACGCCTTGCGCCCGCCGCGGGGGATGCTAAAATAGAGTCAAGATCAGAAAGGATGATATCCCATGAGCTACATCTCCTTTGAGCAGGTCAGAAAGACCTATAAAATGGGCGAGGTGTCCATCAACGCCGCCGACGGGGTGGATTTTGTCATCGAAAAGGGCGAGTTCGCCATCATCGTGGGCCCCTCCGGCGCGGGCAAGACCACCGTGCTGAACATGCTGGGCGGCATGGACCGCTGTACCGGCGGCGTCATCACCGTGGACGGCGTGCGGGTCAGCGACTTCAACACCAGGCAGCTCACCGGCTACCGGCGGCACGACATCGGCTTCGTGTTCCAGTTCTACAACCTGGTGCAGAACCTCACCGCCCTGGAGAACGTGGAGCTGGCCGCCCAGATCTGCGACCATCCCCTGGATGCCAGGGACGTGCTGGAGCACGTGGGCCTGGGCGACCGGCTGGGGAACTTCCCCGCCCAGCTGTCCGGCGGCGAGCAGCAGCGGGTGGCCATCGCCCGGGCCCTGGCCAAGAACCCCAAGCTGCTGCTGTGCGACGAGCCCACCGGCGCGCTGGACTACGTCACCGGCAAGGCCATCCTCAAGCTGCTGCAGGACACCTGCCGCAAGGAGGGCATGACCGTGGTGGTCATCACCCACAACACCGCCCTCACCCCCATGGCCGACCGGGTCATCCACATC